>JAFQNZ010000018.1 GCA_017395715.1 Clostridia bacterium
CAGGTAGTTTCTGACGAGAATGTTGAGAAGCTCGTCTCGGTCGATTTTGCGGATCAGACTGCGCGCGTTTTTGTGGTTGGTGATATAAGTGGGGTCTTCCGAAAGGATATAGCCCACGATCTGATTGACGGGATTGTAGCCCTTTTCGTTGAGGGCATCATACACTTCAAGAAGAATGTGACGAATCTCAAGCTCCTGTTCGGTTTGTACGTTAAAAGTCCTTGTGAGATCGTTTCTATCGTTTCCGAGTTCCTGTGCCATAATGCTTGTCTCCTTTGTTTTGGCTGTGATTGCAAAGAGCAATTTGCTTTCTCTTATTATACAATAAAAAAGCCGTTATTTCAAGAGTGAATTTATATTTTGTTTCATTTTCGCAAATAATGATAACAAAGTAATGTCCGGGTGGGTCGGGCAGTGTGTCGGCTTTTGCCGAAGATGGGAGAATTTTATGCTGTATATTCAGACCTTGGTGCGGTGTGTCATTTCGATCATTGTGTTATTTGCTTTTACAAGGCTGATCGGAAAACGGCAGATGTCCAACATGAGCCTGTTTGACTATATCAACGGTATGACGATCGGCTCGATTGCGGGCGAAATGGCAGCCGGCGTGGAGCGCAATTTATGGATCGGTGTGATCGCCATGAGTTTTTACGGCGGGGTTGTGTTTTTGATGGACTTCATTGACAGAAAATCGATCCGCGCACGCCGCTTTTTTTCGGGCACACCAACGCTTTTGTATGAAGACGGCAAATTCTTAAAAAAGAATTTTGCCAGAGCCCAGCTTTCGATCAGCGAGTTTCAGGAAATGTGCCGCATTTCGGGCTATTATGACATCACCCGCATTGCAAGCGCTCAGCTTGAATCAAGCGGCAGGCTTTCGATCCTTGCCAAAAGTGAAACGCAGACCGTGACGCTTGCCGATTTGAACATTGCCGCCAGGGAAAAGGCGTTTGCGCCGATCAGCGTGATCTATGACGGCAAAATCTTAGACCGCAACCTGACACAGCTTGGCAAGAATGCCGCATGGCTGCAAAAAAAGTTGAAAGAGCAGCAGGTATCACAAAACGATGTTTTCCTTGCCACGGTGGACGGGGAAGAAAACGTGAGCTGTTTTCTTGCGGGGACGTAATTTATTTGTTGTAGTAGGTATAGTGCGCGATGACCGAACGGAGCTTCCCACCATTCTCAAGGTCATGCGCGGTGAGGATCACACCGTTGCCGCTCATCAGCTCGGATGCTTTCATATCCTCGATCTTGGCGCGGAAAATGACAAGACCCGACGAGAAGACGAGAAACTCATCTTCCTTTATGTTAAGACCGCCCGCGCGGCCGATGATGATATCTTCATTGTCCACGCGCTCGACCACATAGCGGATATGCTTGCCGTTAAGCTTCTTCGCCATTTCAAGGCGAAAGGCGGGGGAATCTTCGTTTTTGGGTTTTCTTTTCAGAAATTTGAACACAAAATCACCTCTCATAAATTTATTTTAGCATGAATCTTGACAAAAATCAACTTTTTTTCCAAAACCTCTTCCATTTTCTCTGATTTTGTGATAAAATCATGGAGTTAAAAAGTCATGATGGGAGAGAATGTTTTGATTAGAAACGATTTGAGAAATATTGCAATCATTGCACACGTTGACCACGGCAAGACCACGCTTGTTGACGAAATGCTCAAGCAGGGCGGTGTGTACCGTGACAACCAAGCCACCACCACCCGCGTGATGGACTCAAACGACCTTGAAAGAGAGCGCGGCATTACCATCCTTGCCAAGAATACTGCGATTCATTATAAAGACACCAAGATCAATGTGATCGATACCCCCGGACACGCCGACTTCGGCGGTGAGGTAGAACGCATTCTGAAAATGGTAAACGGCGTACTTTTGCTGGTTGACGCAGCAGAAGGACCCATGCCGCAGACCCGTTTTGTTCTGCAGAAAGCACTTGAACTCAACCACCGCGTCATTGTTGTGGTGAACAAGATCGACAAGCCCGATGCGCGCATTCACGAGGTTGTGGATGAAGTGCTTGAACTTCTGATGGATCTTGATGCCACCGACGAACAGCTTGACAGCCCCATGCTGTTCTGCTCAGGCAGAGCCGGCACGGCGTCTTATTCGCCCGATGAAGCGGGCACAGACCTTCTCCCCTTGCTTGACACCATTATGGAATACATTCCTGCGCCCGAAGGCGACGAAGAAGCGCCGCTTCAGCTTCTCGTTTCTGCCATCGACTACAACGACTATGTTGGCAGAATCGGCA
>JAFQNZ010000154.1 GCA_017395715.1 Clostridia bacterium
CTGTCTTTTGCAAAATGGTTGTGCCAAGGTATATGCCGTTGATTCGGGAAGCAATCAGTTGGATCCATCTTTAGCATCGCATGATGCTGTTGTTTCCATGGAAAACTGCAATGCCCGTTACTTAACGCTTGATGATATCGGAGAGCTTTGCGATATTGCAGTATGTGACCTTTCTTTTATATCACAGACGATTCTTCATCCTGTGATTGCAGAGCTTGTTAAACCGAACGGTGTTTTTGTTTCTTTGATTAAGCCGCAGTTTGAAGTGGGTCGTGAACGGTTAGGAAAAGGCGGTATTGTGAAGAATGAAAAGCACAGACAATATGCCATTGAAAAAGTGATTATGTCGGCAAATAGCTGCGGTTTTACTTTACGCGGTCTTATTCAGTCTCCGATTACAGGAGGCGACGGCAATACCGAATATCTTGCTTGTTTTGTTCACACTGTGTAGTTCAATGTTTTTATAGAAAGGAGATGCACAATGAAGAAGATTGTTTTGATTGCCAATCTTTCAAAAGATCCCAATCTTACATATACCCGGAAAGCGGCATCGTTACTTGTGGAAAACGGTTTTTCGGTGGTTTGTGAAGAATCTTGCCCGAAGGTGCACGATGAAGTTGTTCATTGTAAGGGCAACGCTCTTTACGAGAATGCTATGGCGATTGTTGTATTGGGTGGAGACGGGTCAATTTTGAGAGAAGCGGAAATGGCATCTCTTTACGACATACCGATTCTTGCCGTAAATCTCGGACGGGTTGGATATATTGCACAGCTTGAAAAGAATGATATTGAAGAATTACCCAAGATTTTGTCGTCTGATTTTAAGACCGAGTCACGCGCCATGCTTTCGGTTTCTTTGTATCGAAACGGAAAAGCTGTTTTTCAGAATCTTCCCGCACTGAATGATGCGGTGATCAGCAAAGCAAACGGTCATGGTATTATAGAGTTGGATCTTTATTGCGGAGAAGAGAAAATCAGTTTTTACCGTGGGGACGGTATGATTGCATCGACTGCTACGGGTTCTACAGCTTACGCTATGTCAGCAGGCGGTGCGGTGATTGATTCTTCTTTGCGGATTATCGAAGTGACGCCGATTTGCGCACATTCCTTGAAAGCAAGACCGATTGTTTTTTCGGAAAAATCGGTTCTTTCAGCTGTTATTTATGATTCACCCAATACAGCATGTATGACACTTGACGGTGACAGGACGACGGAACTGGAAGCCGGTGATCGGGTAGAGATCTCACTTTCACAAAGAGTTACCAAGCTTGTTTCTATAACAAATAGTTTCTGTCAGGTTTTATTCCACAAAATGTCAGACTTGTAAGAATGGATTGCGGAGTGTAATATGAAAAAAGAACGACAAAACGCCATTATTGCGCTGATCAGCAAAAAAGATATTGAAACCCAGGAAGAGTTGACAGAAGAACTCCAAAAGCTCGGATATTTAGCAACACAGTCTACTGTTTCACGCGATATCAAAGAACTTCGCATTGTCAAAGTGGCTTCTGATAAAAACAGATATAAGTATTCTGTCAAAGCGGCAGACAGCAGTGATGCTTCCGCCAAATATCATAATATTTTAATGGAAACCGTAACGGCGGTTGATTGTGCGCAGAATTTGCTTGTTGTCAAGACATATCCCGGTATGGCAAATGCTGCCGCAGCTGCAATTGACTCGATTTGCAAACACGAAATTGTTGGCAGCATTGCAGGAGATGATACCATTATTGCTGTGCTTCACACCACTGAAGAAGCAAGAGAAACTTGTAAAAAGATTGTTTCTTTTACAGAACTCGATTTTTCGCAAGAATAAATGAACAAATAAAAAGAAAAGGAGGCGATAGAATGTTGGCATCATTGCATATTGAAAATATTGCCGTAATAAAAAAAATGGATGCCGATTTTTCAAGCGGGTTTACCGTATTAACAGGCGAAACAGGCGCAGGAAAGTCGATTTTAATTGATTCGATCGCCTTTTTGCTGGGTGCAAAACCACAGCGAGAACTGATCAGAACCGGAGAAAATAAGGCACTTGTTTCCGGATTCTTTACCGACTTATCAAAAGAAACAGTTGATTATCTCGCAACTTATGATATAGAACCGGAGGATGACGGTTCGGTAACACTTGTTAAGACCCTTTCTGCAGAGGGTAAAACGACAGTTAAGATCAACGGTCGCACCGTTTCGGCTACAGTTGCCAGAAACTGCGGCATGGGGCTTATCAATATACACGGACAGCATGATAATCAGGTCTTGCAAAATGCGGCTAATCATATTACATATCTTGATCGTTATGCGGAAAATGACGAGATACTCGAAGCCTACGGACGAGAGTATCGCTTATATCGTGATGCAGAAAACGAAGTACGTCGTCTTCGGGAAAAAGATAGGGATAAGGAACGCTTGAAAGAGCTTCTTTTATATCAAATCCAAGATATTGAATCCGCCGACCTTCATGAGGGGGAAGAAGAAGAACTGCTCAATCGAAAGAAACTGATTCAGAATGCCAAACAGTTGAGCAAGCATATTTTGACTGCATACCGTGCGCTATATAAAAACAGCAAGGGTATGTCCGCCTCGCAACTTGTGGAGTTCGCGGTAGATTCGACAAGTCAACTTTCTGAGTTGATTCCCGAATCGGAAGCGCTTTCCGAGCGTCTTTCTGACATACAGTCCGAGCTAGAGGAGATCGCCAAACAGATTTCGGCATTTATGCCTTCATCTTCGGATGATCCCGAAAAGGAGCTTGAAGAGATTGGTGATCGGCTTGACGTAATACGCAAACTAAAGCGAAAATACGGTGCGAATATTACGGAGGTGCTTGACTTTTTGGAAAAAGCCAAGAAGTCATTGACGGAGATCGAAGAGTCTGACGAAAGAATCGAAGCGCTTTCAAACTATATAAAAACACAGCATGAAACCGTTCGAGCCATTGCCGAAAAACTACATCAAAGGCGTGTGGAAAAAGGGATGGCGTTGTCTCGTAAAATCTGCGAGGTGTTACAATATCTCGATATGAGCAAAGTATTGTTTTCGGTTTCAGTTACACACAAAAATAATGAAAGTTTTACAGCAAGCGGATACGATACGGTTGAATTTTATATTGCAACCAATCCAGGGGAGCCGATGAAACCTTTAACCAAGATCGCATCAGGTGGAGAACTTTCACGTATTATGTTGGCAATTAAATGTGTTCTTGCCGATGCAGAAGCAGTTCCTTCAATCATTTTTGACGAAGTGGATACCGGTGTTTCAGGGAAAACTTCACAGAAGATAGGACTCAAGCTTCACGAGCTTTCTTCGTCAACGCAGGTGATTTGTATTACCCATTCTGCGCAGATTGCAGCGGTTGCTGATCATCATTTCAAAATATGTAAAGATGAAATTGATGGGCGTGTTGAAACCAAGCTTAATTTACTTGATCGAGAGGGAAGAGTGGGAGAAATCGCACGTATTATCGGCGGTGTCAGTATCACTGAAAAAACCAAGGAAACGGCTTGGGAAATGTTGGAAAACGCACATTCTCCTATTTCGTTGACATAAAACCAATATTCTAATCATGTTTTTATTATTTTACCATAAAAAAGGAGTTATTTACCCATGGGACTTTATCAGGAATTTATTGATCGCGGTCTGATCGCACAGTGTACAAATGAAGAGGTTGTTAAGGATCTTCTTGACAATCAAAAAGTGACTTTTTATATTGGATTTGACCCCACGGCGGATAGTCTTCATATCGGTCACTTCATTCAAATGAAGATCATGGCGCATATGCAACAGGCAGGACATACACCGATTGCGCTGTTTGGCGGCGGAACCGGTATGATCGGAGA
>JAFQNZ010000155.1 GCA_017395715.1 Clostridia bacterium
CTCGCCCTCCTTGCCAATTTCTATATTGGCTATATGCTTTGCTATTACGTTTTCCTCTACTTCTTCTACTACTACTTCTTTGGCTCGAACCGCCAGAGCAACGATTATGTCTCGGTTGAAGACGGCAATAACAACTTCATCGGCGAAAAGAACCACTTCATTAAGAGCCTTTTCCGCATCGGTGTTTCCTCGCTGATTGCCATTTTCATCGCCTGCGTGATCATTCTCCCCACCGCCTATTCGCTCTCGCTCGGCAAGACCGAATTTTCCGAAACCGACTGGTCGTTTGCCTTTAAGTTCAACCCGCTCGATTTCATTTCCAAGCTGTTTATCGGCTCGTACGATACCGTCCGCCGCGAGGGTCTGCCCTTCATTTACTGCGGTATGTTCGCTCTCATTCTCGTGCCGGTCTATTTCATCTCAAAGCGTGTTTCCAAAAAGCAAAAGATCGGTGCGGGACTGATCCTCGGCGCATTCTTCCTCATCATGTGTATTTCCCCGCTCGACCTCGTGATGCACGGCTTCCAGGAGCCCAACTGGCTGAACTACCGCTACAGCTTCGTCTTCAGCTTCCTGCTTTTGGTCTTTGCCCACCGCGGTCTTGAGCTTCTTCACACCATACGACTCAAGAAAACAATCATCATCGCCTCAGTTTGGGCAGCGCTTGTTCTTGTCGCTTCGCTCTTCACAAGAGACGGGCTGTTTGCTACAAGCGATAATAACAGCGAATTTTGGCGCCGTCAGATCCTCTTTATCCTCATTCCGATCGTGGCGCTTGCGGTATATGAAGTCGGTCACTATATGCTTCTTTGCGATCGCTTCAAAAAGATCTCCCGCGCTTCGATGCTTTCCACCCTCGCGGTCGTCATCTGCGTGGAAATGTTCGTCGGCACACTCTTGAACACCACAGCCCTCAACGATGACGTTATCTTCTCTCCCAAGTACACCAAAGCCGACGGCTCGGGTCTTGAAGGCTACGACAACTACCTCGATAAATACCGCGTGATGGTGGATGCAGTACAAAAAACAGACTCCAGCTTCTACCGCATGGAAAAGAACGATCTGCGTAAATACGACGATAACTTCGCCTTTGCCATGCGCGGCACCACAGGCTCCACCTCCACGCTGAATGCCAAAACGATCAAGTTCTTAAACCGTCTCGGCTATATCAGCCAATCGAATATCAGTAGCAATAAAGGCGCCACTTCGGTTTCCAACACCCTGCTCGGCATCAAGTATTATATCACCACCACCAATCAGGATACCAGCGGCGAAAACAGCTACTATCTCACCGCCTACCCCGTGGATATGGAAGGTGTTGACGGCATCACCAATATGTACCTCTACGCCGATGGCCTCGCCATTTACAGCTACCTGAACGAATACGCCCTTTCGCTTGCGTATGCTTCCAGCGGAAATCTCAAAGATTTCAACATCACCGAAAACACTTCTCCTTTTGCCACCATGAATAAGCTGATCACAGCCATCCTCGGTGAAAAGGAAACGGTGCAGGTATTCAAGGAAATCCCCTATAACTTTGAATACAACGGCAATACCACCGAATATACCTCCTCTGAATATACCGAAACCCGTTACGACATTTACGGCGAACCGATCTTTAAGCTTGACAAAGACGGAAACAAGCAGTACAACAAAGACGGCAAGCCTGTGTATGAAAAAGACTCCACACTTTACCACACCTTCAAGAGCATCAGCACCGACGGCACCAAGATGGAAATCGTCTTCACCTTCACAATGCCCGAAAAGGTGGATGAAACCACCGAAGTGCTCTTCAAGCTGCCCACGAAGTATTCCCGTCAGTGCACCTGGAAGTTCAGAACCGAAGGCAGCGAGGAAGAAAAAACAGGCTCTTGCTTTGTGGACGATGATAAGACCGACTGCATCCTCTCGCTCGGCAAAATTCCCGCAGGCAAAACAGGCACACTCACTCTTACCGTAACTGGTGACGGTGATGCCTCCACATCCGATTATCTCTATATCGACTGCGATGAAGACAACGGCATCTTCTACTATGTCGATAAAGACGTGTACAAAGACACCATGATCACTCTTGCCGAGGGCAACTTCAAAATCGAAGAATACACCGAATCTTACTTCAAGGGCAAGATCACAGCTCTTGAAGGCAGAACCTCGGTCTTCACCTCGATTCCCTACGAAGAGCATTGGAAGGTTAAGGTTGACGGCAAAGAAGTCGAAACCTATATGACCTGCGCCGCCCTTGTCGGATTCGACCTTGGAAGCGAAGGCGAGCATACCGTTGAGATTGAATACCGCTCTGCCCCCTTGCGTAACGGCTTGATCTTCACCGGCATCGGTCTTGTTCTCTTCATCGGCTGGATCGTGGCAGATACCGTATTCTTCCGCAAGAAGCGCTTGGCAAACGCCACACTCGATTACACCTGCCTCTCGGAAGGTGACTATCAGAGCGACGAATACGACGATGAGATCGCCAACAAACTCAAAGCCCAGCGCTTGAGAGAACAAAAATATCTCCAAAAACAAATGTGGAAAAAGAAACGGAAATAAAACAAAAAGACAGAGCTACTAAACAGTAACTCTGTCTTTTTTCATATAAACTTTATTCGTTGTACACAAATTTAAGCAAGCAAATAAGCAATCATGCCGTAGGGCGGGTGGCTTGCTCCCGCCGGTTATAAAAATACATCATGATTCATAATTTGATTGTTTTGCTTGGCGTAATCAAATCATGTTCAAATATATTGGTTTGAAAACGGCGGCAGCAAGCCACCGCCCTACTTCCATTTGCTTTATCAGCAAAACAAATTCAGTTTTCCTAACAGTTGTTAGATTTTAACAAGCAAAAAAAGCCACCCGATTGGATGGCTTTTTATGTTACTCTTGTGTTTTGATGACCCATTCATTCCAACGGGGGTCAGCTTGCATTTCTTTTGCCACTTGACTGTAATCCGGAACACACCACCCCGGCCAAAAGTTAGGAAGATCTTTTGAAAAATTATCCGGTGCTCCCGTTTTGTATTTTACAAAAGAAACAAGCGGGGCTGTAAGGGTATGTTCTTCTTCATCCCAAAGAGCTTCTAATGCCTTTGCATGCTTCAAACTTTCGTTCAATGATTCAAACGCATCATCGTGA
>JAFQNZ010000156.1 GCA_017395715.1 Clostridia bacterium
ACGTACTGATAAGCAGTACCCGAGCAGATCACGCCGATCTTCGCGCCGTCAACCAGCTCTTCGCGATTGAAATCGGTGGTTTCGGCAAGGGCGGTGAGCTTTGCTGTGCGCTCTTCCACAAAAGGATGGCGCTTTTTGGCGTTGCCGGGCATCATCACATACTTGGCAATATTCTTTTCATAAGGCTTTTCGGGGATGGCGACAGGCTCGCCTTCTTCCACGATGCTCTGGGAGTGTGCAATTCTTGTGCAGGTGCGGAAGAGCACGACGGTGTCGTATTCTTCGGAAAGCGCATACGCACGCTTGGCAAAAGCGAGTGCTTCGGCAGAATCGGCAGGCTCAAGCATGGGGACTTTAGCGGCGATGGCGTAGTGACGCGAATCCTGTTCATTCTGCGAGGAGTGCATGGCAGGGTCGTCGGCAACACAAATCACCATACCGGCGTTGACACCGGTGTAAGAGAGGGTAAAGAGCGGGTCAGCCGCTACGTTAAGACCAACGTGCTTCATGGCGCAAGCCGAACGAACGCCGGCAAGAGCCGCACCGAAGGCGGCTTCGCAAGCGACCTTTTCGTTGGGTGCCCATTCGCAGGTGATGGCATCGTTTTTGGCGGCAAACTCGGTAATTTCGGTAGAGGGTGTGCCGGGATAGCTTGAAATGAAGCGGCAGCCGCCTTCAAAAAGACCGCGGGCAAGCGCTTCGTTTCCGATCATCAGTTTTTTCATGAGTGAGAAGGAGTCCTTTCCTTGAAAATATATCAATATATGTAGGTTTTTTTGACATATAATACAGTATTATAGCACAAACCAAAGGCAAGTTCAAGCAGAAAATTACGAAAAACAGGGAATTTTTTAGAAAATCTGCGCCTGATTCTTAACGGTTTTCGTAATGCGCGCGGCGGTATTCGGTGGGGGTGCAGTTTTTATAGCGCTTGAAGGTGCGGTTGAAATAGGAGAGCGAAGTGAAGCCTACATCGCAGGCGATTTCCAAAATGCTCTTATCGCCTGCGGCGAGCAGTTTTTCGCTCTTGCAGATACGCACGAAATTGAGATAATCCACAAAGCTTGAGCCGCTGGCACGCTTGAAGACGCGGCAGAAATAGGAAGGATTCAAGTTTTGCAGGCGGGCAACATCATCAAGGGTAATATCCTGCGCATAGTGTTCATCGATATAAGAAAGCGCGGGCAAGATCTTTTTGATGTCGGCTGAATAGGCACTGTTGCTTGCCGAAAGCGCGCCCTCACGGCAGAGCAGGGCAATGATCGAATAGATTGTGCCTTTGATGTAAAGGTCAAAAGCTTCCTCTTGCTTTTGTTCTTCCTCTGAAGCGCGTGCGATCATGTCATACAAGTCTTGATTTTTGAAAATGGCAAAGGGGAGATCGGCATTACGGACAAAGCGGTTGAAGTATTTGCCTGTGTTGTTGCTGTCGCCAAGAAAATGCTCAGGACGGAATTGGATCAACGTATAGGTGCAGGCGCTGTTTTCCACGTAGGTTGAGTGAGGAATACGCGCCGAAAAAAAGAGAACGTCACCTTTTTGGCAGTGATAATGCTTACCGCTGACAACGCAAAAAAGCTCCCCTTCGGCAACGGCAAGGAGCTCGATCTCGTCATGGTAATGCAGTTCGCTTAACATTGAGGTTTCAACTTCTTGGGATTTGTGTGTTTTGAGCAGGATGCCCGCGCCCGGGATGTTGTTTTTGATCAGTTCATTTTTCATGTTCTATCCTAAAAAAGTCAAAATTGTACAAGAATATGTGAAAATCGTTATTGACAACGACTATGAAATATAGTATAATTTATTATAACATAATGGCAAATACTTGTCAATATTGCTCAAAAATAAATCATAAAGGAGAACAATTATTATGGCAGAAAAAAACAATCTCGATGCGTTCAAAGAAGATCAGACCGTTGAAGTGATCGATACGACCAAAAAACTGAAGGTTGGTATCATTGGTACCGGTTGGATTGCTGATTCGCATATCGCCGAATACAAGAAAATGGATGACGTTGAGCTTGTTGCAGGCGCAGACCTTGTTCCCGGCAAAGCAGAAGCTTTCTTCAAAAAACACGGTATTGAAGGCGCTCGTTGCTATCCCGACCACGCTTCCATGCTGGATGCGGAAGAGCTTGACGCTGTCAGCATTTGTACCTATAACAGAACACACGCAGAATGCGCTATTTACGCGCTGAAGAAGGGTGTACACGTGCTTCTTGAAAAGCCGATGTGCGTCACTCTCGACGAGGCCGTTGAAATCTGCAAGGCTGAAAAAGAAAGCGGCAAGATCCTTTCGATCGGCTTCCAGCCCCGTTTTGACCCCAACATGAAGATGATCAAGAAGATCGTTGAATCGGGCGAGCTTGGCGATATTTACTACATTCAGACCGGCGGCGGCAGAAGACGCGGCATTCCCGCTCCCTTCGGCACCACCTTTATTGAAGACAAGACCGCAGGCGTTGGCGCAATGGGCGATATCGGCTGCTATTCTCTCGATATGGTGCTGAATGCCATCGGTTATCCCAAGCCTTTGACCGTTACCGGCTACAAATCTGACTTCTTTGGTAAAAATCCTGCATATTGGACGGCAGAAAATAAGCCGGCCGCTTACGCAGACCTCTTCTCGGTTGAAGATTTCGCGGCAGGTTTTATCCGTCTTGAGGGCGGCATCATGCTCGACTTCCGTATTTCCTGGGCAATGCATCTCGACACCCCCGGTGATACCGTGATCCTTGGTACCAAGGGTGCGCTCCGCATTCCTTCCACCGAATGCTGGAACGGCTCGGTTGGCGGTCCCATGAAGATCTATCACGAAGTGGCAGGTTCGGGTGTTGTGACTGAAATTCCGATTCTCCGCGATCATTCGAAGGGTTGCTTCTATAACAAGATCCGTTCCTTCCTGAACGCAATCAAGGATGGCGGCACCGCTCCCGTTCCGTCCAGCCAGATCATCATCAACCAGGCAATCATCGACGGTATCGTGAAGTCGAGCGAGCTCGGTCACGAAATTGCGATTGAGATTCCCGAAATTTAAGTCTGTAAGGAGTTTTGTTTGAAAGATAAATCTTTCAAACGCGTTTTGTGGCTTTCGCCACCGAACCGATGGCGATTTTGCTTCGCAAAACCAGCCCCAATTCCGCACGAAAGGAAGCTTCGCAAGGCGAAAGCTATGGTTATAAATATGAAAAAATTTGGTGTTGGCGTACAGCTTTACAGCGTACGCGGCGACATGGAAAAGGATTTTGAAGGCACACTTCAGAAAATTGCCGACATGGGCTACGAGTATGTGGAGTTTGCCGGCTATTACGGCAGAACTTCTGAAGAGATCAAGGCGATTCTCGATAAACTCGGCTTAAAGTGCGTCTCGGTGCATCAGGGCGTTGAGTTTTTTGAGAAAGACCCGCAGGCGGGCGTTGATTTCTTAAAAGGCTTTGGCGTGAAATACGTTGCCATTCCGTGGTATGATAAACGAAAGCTTGAAGACGATGAAACCTGGGCTGCTGTTTCGGCAAAATTCAATGCGGTATCGGCACTCCTTCAGAAAAACGGCATGAAGCTTCTTTACCACAACCACGATTTTGAGTATAAAAAACTGCCCGACGGCAGATACATTCACGACCGCATTATGGCGGACGTTGACGGTCTTGACCCCGAATTCGACACCTGTTGGGTGCATTACGCGGGCATTGACCCCACGAAAGTGATCAAGGATTACAGCGGCAGAGTGGAAGTGGTTCACTTGAAAGACTTTGCTTGTAAGAATCTCGGCGGCGGCCCCGTGTATGCTTTGATTAACGAAGACGGCAAGGCACAGGGCGGCGGCGACAAGGCAGAAAGCGGCTTTGAATACCGTCCGCT
>JAFQNZ010000157.1 GCA_017395715.1 Clostridia bacterium
GCGGTGGCAAGCGGCATCTTGTAGTAGCCTTTCATTACGTTGTAACCGCGCGCCACAAACTCACCGTTTGCACCGTCGGGGAGATCCTCGCCGGTTTCGGGATCAATGATCTTACACTCCACATTCGGGAATGCCGAGCCAACCGTTTCGGTACGCACTTCAAGCGAATCGGTCACGCAGCTCATGGTACAGCCGGGAGACGCTTCGGTCTGACCGTACACAGAGACGATTTCTTTCATATTCATCTTGTCAGCCGCCTCGCGCATCAAGTCAGCAGGACAGTTTGCGCCCGCCATAATGCCGGTGCGGATATACGAAAAGTCAGTCTTGGCAAAATCATCGTGACGAAGCATGGCAATGAACATGGTCGGCACGCCGTTGAAGCAGGTGATGTGCTCGCGGTTGATACATTCAAGCGCAGGCTTCGGCGAGAAATACGGCAACGGATAAAGAGTCGCGCCGTGTGTCATCGAAGATGTCATCGAAAGCACCATACCGAAGCAGTGAAACATCGGCACTTGAATCATCATGCGGTCGGCGGTGGAAAGATCCATCTTGTCGCCGATGCACTTGCCGTTGTTGATTACATTATAGTGCGTCAGCATAACGCCCTTCGGGAAGCCGGTTGTACCCGAAGTGTACTGCATATTACAAACATCATCGGGTTTCACAAGCGAAGCAAGACGCTTCACTTCGTCCATCGGCACATTCTTGCCCATTGCCAAAGCTTCTTTCCATGTGAGGCAGCCTTCTTGCTTCGAATCAATGGTAATCACATTGCGAAGGAACGGCAGACGCTTACAGTGAAGCGGTTCACCGGGCACGGTGTTGGCAAGTTCGGGGCAAAGCTCTTTGATAATGCCGATATAGTCGGAATCGCGCCAACCGTCAACCAGCACAAGAGTGTGGGTATCCGACTGACGGAGCAGATATTCCGCCTCGTGGCTCTTGTATGCCGTATTCATGGTCACAAGCGCCGCGCCAATCTTGGCAACCGCCCAGAAAGCAATGTACCACTGCGGCACGTTGGTTGCCCACACGGTTACGTGAGAGCCGGGCTTTACACCAAGCGCGATCAAAGCGCGTGCAAATTCATCCACATCGTTTCGAAATTCGGTATAGGTTCTGGTATAATCCAGCGTGGTATAACGGAAAGCAAGCTGATCGGGGAAAACATCCACAACACGGTCAAGGAGCGAGCCGAACGTTTCGTGTACCAAACTGTACTTGGGCCAAATGAAACGGCCTGTGCCTGCGCGGTTTTGGTAAAGCGCCACTTCACGGGGCTGTTTTTTTTCAAAACGCTCCATATAAGTCACAAAGTGCGGGAACACAATGGTCGGATCGGCAAGTTCAGCCGCCCACTGCGGATTCCATTCAAACGAAAGATAACCGTCGTAGGTCACCGAGCGAAGTGCGTTGATGAAGCGCTCAACCGGAAGATCACCCTCGCCCATCAGGCAGTAAGTCACCGAGTCACCGCTACCCTTCAAGTCCTTGATATGCACGTGCTTGATGTACGCGCCAAGGTTTTCCACCGTCTTTTCGGGCTCTTCATGGAAAAGGCGGTAAGGGTGCGAAATATCCCACAGAGCGGCAAGCTCATCGCAGGCAAACACGCCAAGCACGCTCGCAAGGCGGGCGGTATCGGCATAAATGCCCGAGCTTTCCACCAAAAGCACAATCTTCTTTTCTTTGGCAAGCGGAATTGCCTTTTCCAAAAAGGCAATCACGGTAGCATCCGCTTCTTCCTTGCTCTGCCATTCAATTTCTTTGGCATACAGGCGTACAAAAGGCGTATGCGCGGCTTTGGCAGCCGAAAGATAGCGGGCAAGCGTTTCTAAATTTTCTTCCGCCTTGTCGCTGTCTGCCATGTTGAAAACCGTATCAAGACAAGGAATCGAAAGCCCCATGTTGGCAAGCTTTCGAGAAGCGGCAGGGGTATTCTCCGAAAAGATAGCCCCACTTGCCGTGAAAGCCGGTTTGTCTATATCATGAATCTCGATACCGGAAAACTGCATCTCCTTGGCAAAAGCACAGTACTCTGCCCAGGAGTAACCCTTCCAGTAATCGGTCGAAAATGCAAGTTTCATAGCATTTGTCTTCTTTCTAATTATTGCTCTTCAAATACAATCTTGTTCAAGGCGTTTACATAAGCACGAAGCGAAGCACCGATGATGTCGGTCGAAACGCCGCTGCCCGAATAGACTTTGCCGCGGCTGCGCAGACGCACAAGCGCTTCACCCATGGCTTCCTGACCTCTTGTTACCGAGCTGATGCGGAAGTCGTCAAGCTCGTAGGTCGAGCCGATCACTTTTTCCACCGCAAGGAACGCCGCGTCAATCGGACCGTTACCGATCGAAACGCCGTGACGGACTTCGCCGTCCTTTTCGATCTCCACCTGCGCCATCGGCGAAATGCGATCGCCGCTGTTCACAATGTAAGAACGCAGAATGTATGTCGGAGGCACTTCATCTGCCACATTGGCAACAATCGTTTCAAGTTCCTTGCCGCTGACCGCTTTTCTCTCGGCAAGCTGTTCAAACGCCTTGTGAACTTTGGCAAGGTCATCGCTCGAAATTTCATAACCCATATGGGCAACCACATCGGCGATCTGACCGATGGTGGTACCCTTGGCAAGCAGAATATCGTCAGAATCTTCCACGCGTTCCACAGCGGTGGCAACGCCTTCACGCTTTTCGCCGTACAGGAACGGCATCGAAGCCGTAACACGGTTGATTGCCGTGGGGTCAACAGATGTGCTGAGCGCCCAGTCGTTGCCGCGCAAAGCCACCGTGCGGACAAATGCACCGAGCGATACTGCTTCATCACTCACAAGAGAGGTCTTCACTGCCACAGCTTCACCCATCACAGCGGCAACACTGTTAGCAGAGGCCATCGAAAGCGAATCGTTACAACGAACACCGAGCGCCACGTGAGCAAACGCATCGGATGATTCGCGGAAGTTTTTGAGGAACGAGGCAATCTCGGTGGGCGTTGCCACGCCTTCGCTGTCGCAAAGGGAGATATATTTCGCACCCGAAGCAAGGGCGATTTCACACGCCTTTGTGAGGAATGCAGGCTCGCTTCTCACCGCATCTGCGGCGGAAAATTCAACCTCTTCGGTAAGGGCGGCGCAAGCCGAAACACGCGCTGCGATCATGTCAAGCACCTTGTCGGGCTTGGCATGGCAGAAATACTCCATTTGTACAACCGATGTGGGAATTTCCACAACGAGTCGCTTATTGGTCAAAGGGGAAAGAGCCTCCCAAGCGGCACTTGCGGCATTCTCCTCGTCCGAAACAAGCGCCGATACCGTGGTGTTTCCGAGGAACGGAAGCACGGTTTTGATAAAAAGCTTATCCTCGCTTGTATCGCGAAGTGTACCTGCCTCGATCACATCCACGCCGAGGGCGGCAAGCTGTCTTGCCAAAATCAGGCGTTCTTTGAAGGAAAGTCCGCTGACACGGGAAAATGTAGTGTCGATCACATGAATCTGTTTCATAACTCAATACTCCTTGACTCACAAAATAAAAATCCCCGAAGCTCACGCCTCGGGGACGAAAAACTCGTCGGTACCACCCGAATTGCAGAAAAACTGCCACTCACAAGACTCTGAATAAAGCCTTTTGCCATGGTAACGGGGCAAGCCGAAGTTCTCTACTCTCTCTTCAAGAACCCTGCTCCGGAGCGAGATTGCAACAAGGCTTCCCCGCCGACTCACAGCAACCGTCGGCTCTCTGAAGAGGTTTTGACCTTACGCATAACTCCATCTTTGCATTTACGGGTGATATTTTACCACACTAACGCCTGTTTGTCAAGAGTTTTTTGCCATTAAATTTTGATAATTCAAGTTTTCAAACCCTCAATGGGGCAAAATCTTGACTTTTTTCTTTCTTATGTATATAATAAGGAAGAAGAAGTCAAGGAGTTTTGTATGAAGATCACCCGATACGAACTGAAAACCAACAACCCAAAATCCTATAAAATCGTCATTCTTGCCGATCTGCACTCGAATGTTCCGCAAGGTCTTTTGGATGCCGTCCAAAAAGAAGCCCCCGACCTGATTGCCCTGCCGGGTGACTGTATCGACTATACCGTCTCGCACGCGCCGCAGATGCTTCCCTTTTTACATTCGCTTGCCGAAATCGCGCCCACCTATTACGGCGACGGCAACCATGAACTCTTTACGGAAGCGGACATCCGGGCAGTCAACGAAACAGGTGTGCATTTCTTGCTCGACAAGACCACACACCATGAAGAACTCGTTATCGGCGGTCTTGCCTCGGGATTTGGCTTTGAAAAACAAGGTAGGTTCAAAGAGACCCCGCCCCCCAACGCCGATTATCTGAAAGCGTTTTCAGCCGAACAGGGCTATAAAATCCTGCTTTCCCACCACCCCGAATACTTCCGCCCTTATCTCAAAGCGCTTCCGATCGATGTTATCATCTCCGGACACGCGCATGGCGGACAGTGGCGTGTCTTCGGGCAAGGCATTTTTGCCCCCGGGCAAGGCATTTTCCCGAAATACACCGCAGGCATTCACGAAAATCGCCTTGTGATCAGCCGCGGTCTTGGCAATCACACCATCATCCCCCGCATCTTCAACAGACCCGAAATCGTGGTTCTTACATTGAAAGGCAAAACATAAATAATCCCCTTTGGTGTACCTGCGATAAAGCAGGATTGAAAAACAACAACCGCCGAGCGAGACCGTGATTGGTCGCTCTCGGCGGTTGTTAAATTATTTAGGCAATCTGTCACAGAACATCAAAAGGTTTGATGTTACTTTTTCATCCTCTGTAAGAGGACGAAACGTACCGTTTTCATAAAGAATATCCATAACCATTAGCGCAACTGTTCGTCCAACAAAGCCACCGGTTCTATGAGTTACTACAAGATCCCGCATCTGCGGCGGATACTCTTTCGCAATCAGCATTGCTCGCTCCAATGCATAGTCTGCTAAAGTTTTCTTAAGTTCTTCATCAAGTGATGGTAACTTGGAGAAGAACTCATTTTGGTCGCCATACATCACCATAATATTGACCTTGTTATCCTTGGTCAAATATCCACGATCTCTCAGGCGGTCAAATTTTTCTTTGTTAGCAGGGGTATCTTCTATAGCCCCCATCATAAACTCGTACAAATATTCATAATCCGAAGTAAGATTGTTTTCCCAAGCACCCTTGCGCGAACAATAGCGTGTATCGATCGACCAAGAATATACAGTGGGATATTTTTCCGACCAACGAATCATATTCCCACAAGCCCAATAAGATGGATAACTTTGGAACGGAACATACTCAGGATCACTCTGTGTTGCGGGAATAGAAACGTAAGCAATAAAATCACCGCCAGCCAAGGTCTTTATACGGTATTTTGAGAGATCTGTTTTGGGCGTGATACTACATTTGTTAGTTATGGCGTAGAATATTGCAGCCGCTTCCAACAATTCCCGATTTCCGGTTGGAATATAAATATTCTTTACGTCAGCAACAGCTGCCCTTACCTGTGGTACATATTCACGTACCAAAAGCTTGGCGATCTCCATTTGCTTTTGCTTACATTTGTCCTGCTGTTCGAGTGAGTATGTTTGGGGATTAAACTCTACATATGTCGTGTAGCGATTTCCTGCTTGCTCTACCAAAAAACCGTTTGCTGCCAGTTCCTTAACGGCATCTTCAATATAAACGGGGGTAACGCCCAGCTCTTCAGCGATTTCAACCATTGTTCTCGGAGTATGGTAAACGCTATAGACAATATTTAGATTTAATTTGTTTTTCAAATAAAACTCGGTTGCCCCGTTATGCCCCGGATTTCCGCCATGACCAAAGCCTTCTGCTTCAATTGGCTTGATACCAAGTTTTCCGATTTTTCTTTCCATTACAAACCCTTCTTTCAAATCATTTCTTGCCTTGTTCAAATGCCATTTAATTGTGCCCTCGGGAATTTCTATTTCTTTGGCAATTGTAGAAATAGACTTGTTTTCGTAATAAAATGAATAAATGATTTTACGACGTATCTGTGTTAAAAAAGCAATTTCGCGCCGTAACAAATCAATCTCCGCTTCATAATCCTCGTCCGCAATCAATGCCTCGTCCGCAATCAATGTATTATCGGAAATATTTATTCCGTCTATCGAAATTCCTTCTCTTTTTTTCTTGTGAGATACAAATTTTGAATAAACATGCTTGGAGATTCTCCAAATATATCCGTCTACATTTAGTATTTCATTTGCCGAAAGCAACGATAAATAAACTTCTGAAACAATATCAGAGCTCAATTCTTCCGCTTCTTCATAAGAAAAGGATTTTTTCATGGCAAAGCCATAAATTTTAGGCAGATACTCAACGATCAACTCGTCTGCTTGTTGTTTGTTCATTTTATTACCTCGGTACCGTTTGACCATATAGTGGAAAGAAATGCAAAAAGGTTGGCACTTTTGGAATCATTATATCACAAATTTCTA
>JAFQNZ010000158.1 GCA_017395715.1 Clostridia bacterium
GGCAACACGAAGGAGTGCGCTCTCGGTGAGGGTGATGGTATCGCCTGCCACAACAGCGGTGGTGCTGGTCATGGGGTCGCTACCGTCGATGGTGTACTTCACAACGGCATCTTGGGAAGCTTTGGTTACGGTGATGGGTGCGGTGATCTCGCCGCCGTATTGGCTGAGGGCGAGTTTGGTGATCTGGAACACATAACCGCAGCCGATGTTGATGTTGCCAAGATCAAGAACAGTGTCCTTGGTTACGGTCTGTGTGATCTGTTCCTTGGCGGCTGTGGTCTTATCTTTCCAACCGGTGAGGAGGTATTCGCCATCGCCGAGGATCTTGGAAAGAGCGACCTTAACATTCTTTTGCTGTGTGGATGCGATACCGCCGATATACCAAACGCCGCTCTTTTCTTTGGCAAGTGAAACGTAAGCTCCGATGGCACCGTCAAGGAATACGGTCTGATCCCATACGGTGGGGATGGCGCGGATCATTTCGAGTGCGGGGTTGTTGAACATGGTGTTGGGCGCGGTGGCAATGACCATCAAAGGAGAGTCGAGTACCACGAGAGATCCGATCTGCATAGCGGTGTTAACGTCGGGTGTGAAGTCGGCGTGGCCGGCAAGCAGACGGGTGTAATACTGTGCGGTGAAGTATTTTGCCTGTGTTGCGATGTCGTTTCTTGACATATTTTCAAGACCGCGGATGCCTTCACGGGTGAGTTCGTTGGGGTAGAGCGCATCGTAGCCAACAGGCTTGTGTACGCCGTGGAAGTTTACGATGATCTTGTTGGCAATGCCTTCTTCGAGCGTTGCTTTCTGAATGGCAAGGGTGGTCTTATGGGTTTCGGGATTGAAGAAGTCAAGCTTGATACCCGACATGTGAAGCTCAGCAAGCTTCTTCATAACGGTTTTCGCCTGACCGACAGACGAGATCTGGAAGCCGCCGCGCTTAGGAATCGCACACCAAAGGATCTGCTTGACGCCAACATCTTCGCCGAGCAAGCCGAGTTCAAGAAGCTTGTTTTCGTAGTCTTCCCAATTGGTGTAGCCTTCGTCGATGATGTTATAGGTGAAGCCAAGCTTGGCAGCATTCAATGTGTATTCGATCTGCGGTTCAAACGGAACGCCGCGGTCGTTGATCCAGGACCATACGCTCTTGCCGGGGGTGATGAAGTCGAGCTGTTCTTTGGTGTAAGCGGTGGTCTTGCCGTCCATGCCGAGGGCAGTGTGGTAGACGGTGTTGTTATTCACGATATCGCCGAGGTCTTTCGAATAGTTGATGATACGCCAGCCTGTGATAATATCGTTTGACGAAGAAAAGGGATCAAAGTCTTTGCCGGTTGACCAAGAACGAGTTGTCTTAAAGGTGTTATTCTCGCCTGTGGAGACAAAGTTGGTGCCGACATAGGTTTCGGGAACATAGCCTTCCATCAGGGCAACATAGCCCTTGCCGCTCATCAGTTCAATCATCAAAGGACCGGTGAGCTTGTTACCTGCTTTAATGGAAGAATAGGCTGCGCCGGAGATAACAGACTCGTAGCAGTCGCTGCTCTGACCGAACCATACCTTTTGAATGCTGTTGACAGAGAAGGTGGTGGCTTCAGCCTTCACTTGACGGGTGGAACCGGTAGAGGGCAGATTGTAACGGAATGCCACGCCGTTGTTATACAGCTTGATTTCAATGGCGTAAGTATAGTCGCCGCTCTTCATCGTGACGGTGGCGGCAACGCAATTGTCGGTGAGTGTGGAGAATTTGCCGAGGTGAGAGTAGGAAACATTCAGTTCCTTGGCGCTGACAGCTTCAAATGTTGAGCCTGTAAAGCCTGCAAGATTGGAAGCGGTGATGCCCATGGCGGATTCGCCGATGATTTCATCATTGCCACTGACAAGGGTGTAAACGATATCGCCGTTTGCGTTTTTGCTGATGTTCATAACGAGCGACTGATCAAGGCTCTTTACAGTAACACCGCTGTCGGTCTTGGCAATATGTTCAGCCTCAACAAAACCTGCGGAAGGGTTGGTGGTTGTGACATCGGGCTGTTTGGGCGTGGTGGTTGCGGGTTTAGAAGGGGTGGTTTGCGCAGGACCTTGTGTGGTTTTGGGTGCTGTTGTTTCAGCGGGCTTGGTTGTGGCGGGGCTATCCGAGCCGCAAGCTACAAACAGCGTGACCATCAAAACCGCAAGGACAACGAGCAAAACTGTGGTGAATTTTTTCATACTGTTCTCCATTCTGTTGTGGTACAACTTTTTTGCTTGGTGATTGTGCTTTAGTATAACATATGGCGAAAAAAATTGCAAGATTCTTCTTGTTTTTTGGTTAATATGATTGCAATTTTGGCGAATTGACGAAAAGACAACGCCACCTTTTTGAAAAGGTGGCGTTGTCTTCCTTTTGAAGAGAGATCAAATGCGCTCTCTTTTTTATGATGGTGGTTTTACTTTGTGATAAAGCCGGGTTCAACAAAGGCTACGTTATCGCAGGTGATGCCGTCGCCTGCATCGCCAAAGTCAATGCGGATCGATTTTGCACCTTCGGGGAGGGTGATATTGATTTGTTCATACTGTCCCCTTGCGAGTTTGGCGGTGGTGTGAAGAACTTTACCGTCAACCGTGATCTTACAAATGATCGAAGCCTTGTGGCCATCGACGCTGTTGTTATATACCGAGTCGTCGATACCAACTACGCCAACAAAACTCTTGGCGTTTGCGGGAATGTTATAAACGAGGTAACCTGTTGCGTTCATACTGATACCGTGGCTGAACTTAGTTCCGGTGGAAGCGCTGAGGCCTCCGAGCGAGAGGGTGGAATTGTTCATGCTGATATCGTAGTAAATATCGCCGCGCCAGCCGCCCTGTGCTTCGGTGTGATCTTTGCCGATATAGACATCGGGTATGATGGCGGTTACTGCTTTTCTGACGGTGATCTTGATGGTCTTAACGGGAGATACTTTGCCGCTGTCGGTGATTGCAACCACCTTAACGGTGCATTCTGTATCAAAGGTAACAGCACTTGTGTAAAGGGTCGAGGAAGCGGTAGGCGTGGTGCCGTCTGTGGTGTAGTAAAGCTTGGCATCGTCAAGGGTGGGAGTAAGAGACAGAACGGTGTTGCCGTCGTTATTGGTAATGTTATACTCTATGCCGTTGTATTCCACTTTGTTGAACTGATATTCAAGTTCTGTACCCTTGCCGTCACCTTCGGTGATCGCGATGCGAAGAAGTGCGCTCTCAGTGAGGGTGATGGTGTCACCTGCCACAACAGCGGTGGTGCTGGTCATGGGGTCGCTGCCATCAAGGGTGTACTTCACAACGGCATCCTTGGAAGCTTTGGTGACAGTGATAGGACCTGTGATTTCGCCGCCGTGCTGGCTGATGTCAAGCTTGGTGATCTGCATTACGTAGCCGCAACCTGTGTTGATCTTACCGAGTTCAAGAACGGTATCTTTGGTGACGGTCTGCGTGAAGCGTTGTTTGATCAAGGTGGTTGTGTCTTTCCAACCGGTGAGGAGATATTCGCCGTCGCCGAGAATCTTAGAAAGATCCACTACGGCATTGGCTTGCGAGGTGGATGCAATGCCGCCGATGTACCAAACGCCGCTCTTTTCCTTTGCGACGGATACATAAGAGCCGATGGCACCGTCAAGGAATACGGTCTGATCCCATACGGTGGGGATGGCACGGATCATTTCGAACGCGGGATTTTTGAACATGGTTGCGGGAGCGGTGGCAACGACCATCAAAGGAGAGTCGAGTACCACAAGGGAAGCGATCTGCATGGCGGTGTTAACGTCGGGTGTGAAGTCGGCGTGGCCGGCAAGCAGACGGGTGTAATACTGTGCGGTGAAGTATTTTGCCTGTGCGAGAATATCGGATTTGGACATATTTTCAAGACCGCGGATGCCTTCACGGGTGAGCTCATTGGGGTAGAGCACATCGTAGCCGACGGGTTTGTGTACACCGTGGAAGTTGATGATGATCTTGTTGGCAATGCCTTCAGCAAGGGCTGCATTCTGTATGGTGTGCGTGAGCATGCTGGTTTCGGCGTTGAAGAAGTCAAGCTTGATGCCTGACATGTGAAGCTCAGCAAGCTTTTTCATGACTGTTTTTGCCTGTGCGGCACTTGCAATCTGGAAGCCTCTGCGATTGGGAACGGCGCACCAAAGGATCTGCTTGACGCCGACATCGTCGGCAAGAAGACCGAGTTCAAGAAGCTTGGCTTCGTAATCGTCCCAAGTGGTATAGCCCTCGTCAATGATGTTATAGGTGAAGCCGAGCTTGGCGGCATTCAGGGTGTAGGTGATCTGCTGATCGTAGTGAACACCGCTTTCGTTGAGCCAGGACCATACGCTCTTACCGGGGGTGATATAGTCAAGCTGTTCTTTGGTGTAAGCGGTGGTATCGCCGCTCATGCCGAGCGCGGTATGATAGATGGTGTTGTTGGTAACGATATCACCGAGGTCTTTCGAGTAGTTGATGATACGCCAGCCTGTAACGATTTCATTCTGTGCGGTAAAGAGGTCAAACTCTTTGTTTGCTGTCCAGGAACCGGAGATCTTAAAGGTGTTGTTTTTGCCGGTGGAAACATAGTTTGTACCGATATAGGTGTTTGATACGTGACCTTCCATCAGAGCAACATAACCTTTTTTGCTCATGAGTTCGATCATCAAAGGACCGTTAAGTTTGCTGCTTGTTGAAATGGAAGAGTATGATGTGCCGTTGATGGTTGATTCATAGCAATCACTACCCGCGCCATACCATACCTTCTGAATGTTGTTGACAGAGAAGGTGGTGGCTTCGGCCTTGACCTGACGGTTGGCATCGGTGTCGGGTAGGTTGTAACGGAATGCCACGCCGTTGTTATACAGCTTGATTTCAATGGCGTAAGTATAGTCGCCGCTCTTCAAAGTGACGGTTGCGGCAACGCAGTTGTCGGTGAGTGTGGAGAATGTGCCGAGGTGAGAATAGGATACGTTCAGTTCTTTGGCGCTGACAGCTTCAAATGTTGAGCCTGTAAAGCCTGCAAAATTCGAAGCGGTGATGCCCATGGTGGATTCGCCGATGATTTCATCATTGCCGCTGACGAGGGTGTAAACGATATTGCCGCTTGCGTTTTTGCTGATGTTCATAACAAGCGACTGATCAAGGCTCTTTACGGTAACACCGCTGTCGGTCTTGGCAATATGTTCAGCCTCAACAAATCCTTGGGAAGGCTTGGAGGTTGTGACATCGGGCTGTTTGGGAGTTGTGGTAGTTATGGTGGGTTTGGTTGTTGTGACTGCGGGGTTTTTGGGAGCGGTCTGCACACTGCCGGTTGAGGTTCCGGTGGGTGCTGTTGTTTCGGCAGGCTTTGTGGTAGCGGGGCTATCCGAGCCACAAGCCGCAAACAGCGTGACCATCAAAACCGAAAGGATAACGAGTAAAACTGTTGTGAAATTTTTCATAGTGTTCTCCATTCTGTTGTGGTACAACTTTTTTGCTTGGTGATTGTGTTTTAGTATAACATATGGTGAAA
>JAFQNZ010000159.1 GCA_017395715.1 Clostridia bacterium
CTCATGCGCGTGGCGGTCTTCTTCGTGAGAGTCTTCAATGGCAAGAAGCTCCACGCAGTCAATCATCTTAAAGACTGCCCCATCCTTAACGCCGGTCAAAACAGAATCAAGTGCATGGTCGGATTCCCCGCCGACATAAATGAAAAGATCGGCATTTTGTATCTTGGCAATATCGCCGTAGGTCGGGTTAAAGCTGTGTGAATCGCCTGCCGACAAAAAGGTAAGCGAAACGCGGGTGTTATCCCGTCCGATGATCTCGGCGGCAAAATCGTAGCCTGCAAAATTCGCCGCCACAATGTGAATCTCTCCCTCGCCAAGTTCAGGCGTGCAGGCAGTCAGCGACACACACGCAAACAGCATGAGAATCGCAAGACAAAGTAAAATCAATTTTTTCATCGTTATATCCTTTTTACAGCTCGCGGCAGGCGCGGCACACACCGTAGATCACGGTGCGCGAAACATCCACCTCAAAATCGTGATGTGCGGCAATATGCGCGCCCACATCCTGCATCATACGGCAGTCAAGATGCACAATTTCTCCGCATTGCAGGCATTTTAAGTGAAAATGCCCCTTGCAGTCTTCGGCTTCCTGATACTGATAGAGTGCACCGCCCCCCGCGCCGACGTATTTTTTCAACCGTCCCTCTTGCGTGAGGTGTGCAAGACAGCGAAACACCGTGGCTTCGCCCACAGCTATTTCGGGATTTTCAATGATATCCTTTGCCGAAAGGCAAGCATCGGGGTGAGCGGCAAAATAGGTCAGGATGCTGTCGCGCTGTTTGGTGCGGTAGTTGCGGTCTGCCATAATGAATCCCCTTATTCTTTGAATTTGATATTAACTATCATATTGTAATCATAAACATCCCCTTTGTCAAGTGGGGGAAGCAAAAAAAGTACAAAAAGCCTCGCAAAAGGAGTGAAAATATGACCCAAAAACAAAAATTCACCGTCCAAGGGATGAGCTGTTCCGCCTGCTCAGCCGCCGTGGAGCGCGCCGCCAAAAACCTTGACGGCGTGGAAAAAGCCGACGTCAACTTGATGGCAGGCATTCTCGTTTGTGAATATAACGGCGAAAAGACCTCTGACAAAGCTATTATGGACGCGGTCAACAAAGCCGGCTATTCCGCCTCGCTTTTTGATAAAAAAGCCGCAAAGACAGCTGCCCAAGAGCCTTACACCGCCATGAAACCGCGTCTTGTCATCTCGCTTGTTTTCATGACAGCGCTGATGTATGTTTCAATGGGGCACATGATCTCCCTTCCCCTACCCTCGTTTTTGCACGTAGCGCATCACCCGCTCGCTTTCTCGCTGGTACAGCTTATCCTGTCTCTTCCCGTTTTGTATGTCAACCGCAAATTTTTCATTGTCGGCTTCCGCGCCTTGTGGCATCGCGCGCCAAATATGGATTCGCTCGTAGCCCTCGGCTCGTCTGCCGCTATGATCGACGGCATCGTTTCGGTGATCCTCATCGCACTTGCAGTGTCCCGCGATGATATTGCCCATGGCGCAAACATAGCGCATCACCTCTATTTTGAATCGGCTGTGATGATCTTAACGCTTGTTACGGTTGGCAAGCTGTTAGAAGAAAGAAGCAAAAAGAAAACCGACCGCGCCATTCGCGCCCTGTCCAACCTCTCGCCTAAAACTGCCACAGTGATCCGCGACGGCAAAGAAGTCATTTTGCGCGCCGAAGAGGTGGCTGTGGGGGACATTTTAGTCATCCGTCCGGGTGAAAAGCTCCCCGTTGACGGCTTTGTCACCGAAGGAGCGTCCGAGCTTGACACCTCCGCTTTGACAGGCGAAAGCATGCCTGCCGCTGTTTCGGTCGGTGATGCGGTACACACCGCCACGATCAACTTAACAGGTAGCTTTAAGATGCAGGCAACCGCCGTGGGAAGCGATACCACACTTTCCAAAATCATTGAAGCGGTGGAAAATGCCGCTATCACCAAAGCGCCGATCGCGCGCCTTGCCGACAAAGTCAGCGGTATTTTTGTGCCGTTTGTGCTTGCCTGCGCCCTCATCACCGCCGCCGTTTGGCTCATCATCGACGGACAAGTGAATACAGCCTTAACACACGCCATTGCGGTGCTTGTTATCTCCTGCCCCTGTGCGCTCGGACTCGCCACCCCTGTTGCGGTCACCGTTGCGCTCGGCAAATGCGCTTCGCACGGTATCTTGGTCAAATCCGCCGCATCGCTCGAGGCACTCGCCCATGTGGATACCGTGGTGCTTGACAAAACAGGCACCATCACCGAAGGCAAACCCACCGTCACCGACCTTGCGCCTCTTTTTGGGGATGCCGACACACTCCTCTCACTTGCTGCCGCACTGGAAGAAAAAAGCGAGCATTCGCTTGCCGCCGCCATCACAGGCGCCGCCAAGGAAAAAGAACTCACACTCCCCGCTCTTGACAATTTTTCCGCTATCCCCGGCAGAGGCGTGATCGGAACATTGACAAAGCAAACTTGTCTTTGCGGTAATGCCGCGTTTATGCAAGAACACGGGGTAGATATCACCAAAGCCGAAGACAGCTTCAAGACCCTTTCCGAAAAAGGCAAAACTGTCGTCTTCGTTGCCAAAGACAAAGCGCTTCTCGGTATCATCGGCATTGCCGACAGCATCAAGCCCACCTCGCACGAAGCCATCCGCGCTCTCAAAGAAGAAGGTCTTTCGATCTGTATGCTCACAGGTGATAATAAAGCCGCGGCAACTGCCATGGCAGAGGAAAACCACCTCGCCCTTGATGAAATCATTGCCGAGGTACTTCCCACCGACAAAGCCTCTGTCGTTTCCGAGCGAATGCAAAACGGCAAGCAAGTCGTGATGGTAGGCGACGGCATCAATGATGCCCCTGCCCTTGCCGCCGCCACGGTTGGCATTGCCATCGGAGGCGGTACCGATATTGCCATTGAAAGCGCTGATGCGGTGCTTCTCAAAAACGACCTTTCCGACCTACCGGCCGCCATTCGCCTGTCACGCAAAACACTCCGCCGCATCAAACAAAACCTCTTCTGGGCGTTCTTTTACAATGCCATCGGCATCCCAATCGCCGCAGGCGCACTCACCGCCTTCGGCATCACCCTCTCCCCCATGCTCGCCGCCGCCGCGATGTCGCTCTCCTCGCTCTTCGTTGTCACCAATTCGCTCCGCTTATACCGAGCGAAGTGATATAACACCAAACCGCCGCATGACAAGCATCATGCGGCGGTTTTCTTATTTTTCTTTTTTCTTGTTGACGAGAACAATGATCGCCAGCGTGAGCGCAAGCACCACACCGAGTGCAATCGTGATATAGACCAGATACTCAAGCGGGCTGTCTTCGTTGGGTGCATTCGTCGGTGCGGTCGTATCGGGTTCGGTATCAACTGTTGAAGTGACCGTCCGCGAAGACGCATAAACGGACCTGACCTCCTCATTTTGCAAAGCAAAGGCAGGCAGAGCCAAAATCAATGCCGCCAAAAGCAGTACCGCGCTGACACAAAGTATTTTTTTCACAAAGAACACCTCTCATTTCTGTTTACAGTATAACACAGAGAACCAAAAAAGGCAAGGATTGCTCCTCGCCTTTGTTTTTATTTTTTGCGGAATCTACCAAAGACTTCGTTCACTTTGGAATAGCTCGCAAACGAGCCGGGATAAGAGCGGATGATCTTCATCATTTCACCGATCTGCTTTTTGCGGATGATACAAACGATCATATGCTTTTCGGAATGTGAATACATACCCTCCACGCGCATTTCGGTCACACCGTGATGCAGTTTTTCGATCAGCTCGGCAGAAAGCTCTTCGGGACGGTCGGTGATGATCTCAAACTTATATCCCACCTTCATGCCCGAAAGCAAATTGTCAACCACAATATTGGCAACAAAGAGGTTGATCAGCGTGCAGACCGTGGGCGTGATCTTCATACCGTACACAAAGAAGGCGACGGCAACCACGCTGCTGTCAAGCAAAAAGGCTACGTAGGCAATATTGAGCCCGGGATTGGCGCGCTTGAGAAGTGCCGAAATGGCGTATGTACCGCCGCTTGCGCCGAAATGGCGAAGCATGATCGAAAAGCCCACACCTGAGATCACACCTGTGAGAATACAGGCAAACACAATTTCAAAGTCCTCACCGTAGGTAGAAGCACAGTACGGAGTGCAGCCAAGCGCTTCCCACAGCATCGTGCCAAACGATTGCACGAGCATATAGATGATGAGGTAAGCACCAAGTTTTCGGTTGACAAAAATCGTTACCAAAACAAAGATTGGCAGATTGAATGCCAGCATAAAATATGCCCATGGAACGCCCTTGAGTCCCGCTATGTGATAGGTAATGGTGGCAAGACCGCCAACGCCGCCGGGGGCAAAATCATTGCTGTTCTGAAAAAAGAAGTAAGCCAGCGAAACGATCAAACCCGCAATCACTGCCACAAAAAGGTCGATCGCGTGTTCTTTCAACAGCGGCTTCATCCCGTATTTTTGGTTTTCCATTGTCACATCACGCATCCTAAAATAGAATGCCGTCTCCTCCGCTTCGTACCAACTACGGTACCTATTTTTCGCATACAGTATAGCACGGACAATCAAAAAAGGCAAGATGGAAATCCTGCCTTTTTTCATTTTAAAAGTACAATCGTGTAAACAGACCGGTTACACCATAATTTGCGTACCCAATTTGGAGTACCCGTATTCATTCAACGCCACGAGATAATCGACGCCAAGTTTCTTTTCAATCGCGGCAAAAGCATTTCCGATCTTCGGTTTTCGGGTGGTTAAGTTGTGGCAATCCGAGCCGATAAAATGGATCTTTCCTTTTTTCACCCAAGACAGCGCTTTGCGTTTGGTTGAGAAAGAGTCAAAGAAGGACGCATTGACCTGCATCATAATGCCGCTTTCATAAAGTCTGTTCCAAACAGCAGGGCTTTGCAGATCAAAATACCGTTCAATATGAGCCAGCACCAAGCGAACCTTACTCATAGAAGACATTTCAACGAGTTCACGCACAACATCTTCGGTCCACTTGCTCTCGGGCATTTCAAGCAATAAGAGCTTACTGCCCTCTACTCGGAGCGACTTTAACTCGGAAAGGCGGCTGATGCCGCGGTAATAGCGAACCTCCGCCCCCAAAATAATCTTCGGCATTCCCTCAAGAAGCGCCTCTTGGAGACGTTCAAAAGATTCTTTTCTCCGTTTCAGGAAAGATTCCACCGTTTCATCATTCGCATAAAAATGCGGTGTGGCGATCACGGTATCAACACCCTGCTCTGCCTGCATCGTAAGAAGCGCAATGCTTTCCGAAACATCACGGCTTCCGTCATCCATTTTCGGTAAAATATGACTGTGCCAATCGATCATTTTTTATCACTTTCCGGCGTACTCTGGTAGTCGCGACTCTGATAATATCTGTAGTATTTATAATAGCGGTATTTCTTGTACTTGCCGTAAGAACCGCCGCCGGATTTTGTCGAGTTCATAACGCAACCGAGAATGTTTACGTTCGAAAGCTTCAGCTGTCTGAAACA
>JAFQNZ010000160.1 GCA_017395715.1 Clostridia bacterium
CCCCTCAAAAGAGGAGGCTGTAGGAAGGGATTCAGTTAGTGATTATGAACCAACTTACCGGTTGCATCAAAGTAGTGATTGCCTACTTCGATCATACAACCATCGGGGAAGGTCAAACCAACAACATACGATGCAGGAAGGCCAACTGTTGTGTCCATTGCCACCTTGCGGTAGTCGCCAACAAAATAGAAGTTGCCGTCCAATTCGATCAGTGCATATCGGTTGACTCTTTCGTTGTTGATGTACATATAGCCGTCATACACGCCGTTCTTGATGACCATCTTACCTTCGGCATCAAAATCATAATAACCGGGTTTCAAGGGTGTTCCGTCCGGATAGGTAAAGCCTTCAAGATACTGCTCGGTCAAGTAAATCGTCTTGTTCGTCTGAACCTTGCGGTAGTCGCCTACGAAGTAGTAGTGGCCGTTATACTCGATCACAGCGTAGCGTTCAACTTTTACATTGTTGACGTACATGAATCCGTCGTAGATACCGTTCTTGATAACCATCTTACCTTCGGCATCAAAATCATACCAACCGGGCGTCAGGGGTGTTCCGTCGTCATGCATGAAGCCTTCCAGATACTCTTCGGTCAAGTAAACCGACTTGTTCACAACGATCTTACGGTAGTCACTCACGAAGTAACGGTGGCCTTCAAACTCGATCAGTGCGTATCTCTCGACTCTTTCGTTATGAATATACATGAAGCCGTCGTAGATGCCGTTTCTGAGGATCATTTTACCCTCGGCATCAAAATCATACCAACCGGCACGCAAAGGTGTTCCGTCTTCATAGGTGAAGCCTGTAAGAACCTCTTCAGGCAAGTAAACCGACTTGTTCATAATGACCTTGCGCGTTTCGCCAACGTAGTAGAAAGCGCCCTCGAAGTCAACAAGCGTATTCTTGTCAATTCTTTGGTTATTGATGTACATGAAGCCGTTGTACACGCCATTCTTGATGATCATCTTGGCGGAGGCATCAAAACCGTAATAACCGGGGATCATAGGTGTTCCGTCCGCATAGGTAAAGCCGGCAAGATCTTCTCCTGACAAGTACATCGTCTTATTCAGCACAACCTTGTTATTGTCGCCTACGAAGTAGTGGTCGCCGTTAAGCTCAGCCAGTCCGTAGCGCTCGACCTTCTGATTTTTGATATACAGATAGCCGTCGTAAACGCCGTTCTTAATGACCATCTTACCGTCAGCACCAAAGGTATAATAGCCTGCCGCCCACGGTGTTCCATCTTCATAGGTAAAGCCTGCAAGATACGCGTCGGACAAATAAATCGACTGATTAACAGTAATCTTGCGGTTATCGCCCACGAAATAGTAGTCGCCATTCGCTTCAATCAGAGCGTAGCGTTCAACTCTTGAGCCATTGATGATCATATAGCCATCATAAACGCCTGTCAGAGGAGTAGCAACACCGTCGGGACCGCAATCGTAGTACTCGTATATCGGTGCGTTGCCGTTGTAAGAACCGGTAAAGGAACGAACAATCACATTGGTGTCCAGATATCCGTTCTTGTTAAAGAGATATATCTTACCGTCAATGACATACGGCTTCGAAGATACCGCTACCGGAGTCGTATCCTTGTAGTAACCGGGACCGTACCAGTAACGCATACCGCTCTTGGTCTTGACCCAAGTACCGCTGAGCAAACGACCGTTATCAAAGCTAAAGATAATCGCCTTTTCATTGTAGTGCGTACCGTCCAAAGCTTCAAAGGTTTTCTCATCAAAGCAATACCAATCTCCGTTTACCTGCTTCCAACCGCCGGCAAGCACGCCGAGTTCAGCATAGCGGTAACCACCGGCGTCAGTATCGAAGAACATACCTGTGAACTTGGTCTGGTCCTTGTTGATGCCGTTCTCACCGAAATCGTAGTAATATCCGTCGATTTTGTGAATACCGTAAAGCTTTTCGCCATCTTGGTAATAAGCAAAGCCGCCGCCTTCTACCGTCCAACCGTCCTTGACGATATACGCCAAAGTGTAGCTGTCTTCGAAAGTCGTATAGGTCGTGCCGAACCATGCACCGGATTCACTGGGAAGATCGGGATTCACAAAAGGATGCAGTCCGTAAATTGCCTGATTTTCGGGTTTTTGTGCAAAGGAGTAAAGTGCATTGGCTCTGAGATAGCCCTTATAGCTCAAATTACCGGTGGTGACTACGCTCAGACGGTTCTGAGAAGCTTCCATCGCGCCGTCCTTCGGTGTGAGCTTGATGCCCTGGAGCATACACAGGGGATTTGCTGTTGCGGGATCAATCGCCTTGGTCTGGTCGATCCAGTTGAGCTTGAGCGTCAATGTATTGGTCTCTTCATCGAATGTTTTCGATGTCAGGGAGAAATACTCGTTCTTAATATCAAGTTCTGTGATATCCACAATCATATTGTCATCGAAGTCGATGATTGCGGTGATTTCAGTCAGAACGCTGACACGTTCCGCAAGCTGGAGCAGGAAGTTCCATGCCGATGCGTCCGCTGCATCCGCGCCGGGAAGCATATAGACAAGGTCCGAAAGCTGCTGGGGAATCGGGATCTGCGTCATGTCAATGGCAAAGACATAAGACGTCGTCATCTTTTCATTGAGATCGATCGCAGCGTAGGTGATACCGTCAACCGTTGTGGCATTCGTGATATCACGGAGCCATGCAAACTGACGGTCGCCGCCGGTTGCCATATCGAAATCGAATGTGTTCTCGCCCTGCTTGAACAGATTGAGCGTGATCGAGCCGCATACGCTTTCATCGCTTGCCAGACAAGCCGTGATCGTAACGACCTTAACACCGGCTGCCTCGCTGGCGACAAATACGTTGCCGTTGATCGTACCAACATTCGCTTTATCAAACATAAACTTGATATCGCCGTCATTGATCAAAACAGACTTGTTTTCATAGCTTGCGGCAACAGGAAGAGTGGTGTTCGCACCGTAAACCGCATCCATGTGGGTTCTTGTGAAATATACGTTATCGGGAACAACAACGTGCATTTCGGTGACGCCGATCACTTCGCCGTCAAGCATCATACGAACTTCAACCGTACCGTTTCTGAGACCTGTGAATACACCGTCTGCCGAAATGGTTGCGAAGCGATCATCGGACACTGCCCAAGTATAACCTTCGGGAAGTTCGGTTTCGTTGCCCGCAGGGCTGATGCCCTTTCCGCTCATCTGAACGGGAGAGCCGATGGTTGCGTACTTATATTCGCTTTCGATCATCGCGTGATCGAACTCGGTGGAGCTGGGAGCTGTGGAAACCATGAGAAGCGAAGTAGAAACCGAACGCGCATAACCGTCGGAGGGGCTGTTGACAACGCTGAGTGCGTCGTCGCCGGGCTGTCTTGCAACGAAGGTGGTCGAACCGCCGCCGTCGAGGTTGACTGCCTCTACACAGCCTGCTTCAAACATGATCTGCGCAATTTCCTGCATACTACCGCCGCAGGAGAAGGGTTCCTGACGTCCGTCAAGCACCATGAATACAACCTTGCCGGTTCTGGTGATACCAACTGCGGTTCTCGAAGCTCGCTGCGTGTAATAGTTATCGGTTCTGGAAACCGCAATTTCGCCGTTTCTGATCAGCATGGTACCGAAACCGCCGACAGCTTCCTTCAGTTCATTTCTGTAGGTGGCGTTGTATTCTGCCGTCGTACCGATCACAGCCTTGCCGCTCTTGGTAATACCAAAGAAGCCGGAGTTGTTGATGTTATGATGTACCTTACCGTCCATGATCAAAATGCCGCTGGGTTCGCCCGTGGACATATTGAAGCCGTCGGCATTGACACTGGCAATGACGTTGTAATTGGGAATGTAGTTGGGACTTGCGGGATCGCCGCGATTCTGCTGAGCCGCATTCGCCTGATCCTCAACTCTCTGCATTTCCCAACCGAGGGTAGGATCGTTGTTGGCGTAGTTCGCGTAAACGTGTACGTCGCCTCTGGTGATATCACCGGTTGCGAGGTAGTAAACCATCTGCTTGCCGTCAGCAGACATTGCGTAGTGGATCTCCTGGGTAATACCGGGAGCAAGCTGAACGGAAGAAGAGGAGGTATCGGTGTAATAGGGATTTTCGATCGTTTCAACGTAGTCGCCTGCAAGCTTACAGATGTAATCCGCAAAAGCGTAGCAGACAGCGCGTCTCAAGAGGTTCAGATCGGTAGCACCCGAAAGATCTCTCGTGCCTTCAAGCGTTGCCAGCAGCGCGTTGGCAAGATATTCTGTATAAACCGCGCTTCTGACCTGAGAGCGTGTGCCGTTGGTTTCGAGTCTGTTGGTCATGAAGTAGGCCGCGCGGTATTCGTCTGTGAGATCCTCTGTCATGTAGTTCATAAAGATCTCGGCAAGAGAATAGATCTTGTCGTTGAAATCAAGCTCGCCGTCATCGGTGTAGGCAATACCGTATTCCACAGACTTGAGAACGTCCATCACGTAGTAGGCGTCCATGTCGCCGTCCCAGTCTTCCTTGCTGAAGCTGGGAAGACTCGACTGGCTCACCGTGTGGAGGAAATACTTGTCGCCAACCGTGGTGACCATGGCTTCAAGGCTGCCGCTTGTGCCCATTGTTGCGCTGAGTTCAAGAAGGTCAACAAGGTCGCCTGCCCAACCCGAAACGTCGGTATGATTCTGACCGAATTTGTTGTGATAGGTAATATCCATCGCGCCAAACACGTGGCCGATGTCGGCATTGTTGCCGTTGGGAAGTGCGAAATTCTTAAGATCCTTCAGACCGGTCACTTCAAGATAGTTGCCGTCGGTAACCTCTGCATTGATCGAGTTTTCCATGTCGGTTACGAACTTCGCGAAATCCGCATCTTCATAACCCGCCATGATACCCCAAGAACCGGAGTTATAGCGTTCAACACCCGTACGGATGTACTTGATCACAAGAGCAACAGGATCTTTTGCGGGATACTGCTTCACGTACTGTGCCGCAATTTCTTCAAGAAGCATGAGGTTCGTGATAAAATCATCGAAGTTGTCGATCGATGCTTCGCCGAGCGCAGGGATCTTTTCATAGGGAGTGCTTTCGCCGCATTCGGTACATACGTCGTGCGCTTCATAACCGTCTTCGGTACGAGTAGGCGCTTTATAATCGAGATGCATATAATCGTGGCCGAGTGCGGGCACGAAAACGTAGGTCTTGCAGAGTGTACATACCTGCGCTTCGGTACAGTTCGCTTCTACGCCGGGAACGTGATTCAGCTTGCCGATCGTGGTCTGAGGCACAAATACGTGACCGCAGCGGTCGCAGTGCGAGCCTTCGGTCAAGCCGGTTTCGGTGCAGGAGGGATCCTTCGCCTTGTCAATCACTTCGTTGTGACCGAGTTCTTTGATCGGTTCCTGAGGCACAAATACGTGATTGCAGCGGTCGCAGTGAGAGCCTTCGGTCAGACCGGTTTCGGTGCAGGAAGGTTCAACAGCTTTGTCAATCACAGTGTTGTGGCCGAGTTCTTTGGCAAGCTCAACACCGCAGACCGTACAAGTCTGATTGGTGGTGCAAGTGGCTTCTTCGCCAGGTGTATGACCCTTCGCAGGGACGAGTTCAGCTGTACATACCGTACAAATTTGTGCTTCGGTAC
>JAFQNZ010000161.1 GCA_017395715.1 Clostridia bacterium
AGACGATCCGGATATTTTTGGTAACTATAGATGTACTTTGTATGAGGACGAAAAGAACAACTTGTCTTTTTCACTTATGCTTGTAGAAGTTACAGACTTGGAATTCTATACCGTCGAAGAGACTGGGAAAACTAAAGCGAATTTTAGATATAATGGTCATAGATATAGCAATATTTCTGTTACAGACAGAGATTATTTCGGTTGCGAAAATTCTTTTGAATGTGCACATCTCGTTATGAGTATTCCGAATGAAACACCGCCAGGTTATTATTATTTTAAATTTATAGCAAAAGTTTTTGCTTAATCATGAAACAACCCGATGATTACTTCAATTATGTCATCGGGTTATTTTCATGTTTCTATTGACAAACCCTCAAAAGTATGCTATAATTCTATCGTGAATATATTTTCATTTATGTATTGAGGTACACATATGCGATACTTAAGCGAAGAAACGATACAGAGGATCATAGCCTTTGTAGACGAATATTACAACGAGAACAGCTACTCGCCGACGATTGCGGAGATTTCGCGAAGCTTGTCTTTGGCGGTTGGAACGGTGCACAAATATCTGCACCGTATGACCGAAATGGACAAGCTGTATTTCGACGGGCGACACATTATCACGCCCTATATTGAAGAATTGCAGGGTAAGTTCCACGCACCGGTCAGCGGTGATATTGCCTGTGGCTCTCCAATCTATGCAGAGGAGCAGCGCGACGATTCTTTTCCAATTCCAACCGATTATATTGGAAAGGGCGAATACTTTTGGCTTCGCGCAAAAGGCGATTCAATGACTAATGCCGGAATTGACAGTGGCGACTTGGTTTTGATCCGCAAACAAAACACCGCCAATGAGGGCGATATTGTAGTTGCATTGATTGATGACTCTGCGACACTCAAAACTCTTTCATACGATCGGGCAAATCGTAAAGTTGTATTGAAAGCTGAGAACGATGACAAAGAGAATTATCCGAATCAGATCTATGATAACATTATCATTCAAGGCGTGGCGAAGCATGTTTTGAAGAAACTGTGAGGTGCGTATATGAAAGAACCGATATGCTACTGTGGTCATGATGGCTTTCGTTGCCTTACATATCTTGCAACTATCAACAATGACGAGAGTTTGCGCAAACAATCACAAGAATTTTATAAAGCCGAATTTGGAGTTGATATTCCCCTTGAAGATATTCATTGCCTCGGAGGACGTTCAGACAATAGATTTTATTTGTGCAAAGAGTGTCCTTTTATAAAATGTTGTAAGGAACACAATGCCAAAATGTGTTCTGAATGCTGTGATTATCCGTGTGAAGCAATCAAGGATTATCAAGAAAAGTATGTTAACAAATGTAATCAAATCACTTGACAAAAAGCAGGAGGTAAAACTATTGGCAGAAGAAAAAACAACGCAAACTCTCCCTATTGAGGAGATCAATCAATTGACAAAAACCTTGGTAGATACAATAGCAAACGGTACTCCGAAAGAGATTGCCAAAGGCTTGGAATCACAGTTTGTTGATCGCTCCACCGAGCATCTCTATCGCAAGGTTACTCCGACCGATCAGAGCGGTTCGACCGAGGTATATAAATACGTGAAAGGCGAGATTGAAGGCGCATTTATTCCCACGCGGCGCGATATGAAGCTTTCGTTTCCGCCAACGTGCTATTCGTCAAATGACCCGATCTCGCTTCTTTATGAATCCAACTATAAGCTGATTCAGTTTTGGACGCTCGCTATCTTGGAAAATGAGTATATTATGGGCGCGTTCCTTGAAGCTATGGCACAAGCAGGTGTGGACGGTAGCAATATCGATGATTTTCTCAATACAGAGTGTGCGGTATTGGCGCATCTTCAGCAGATGCCTCTGATTGCAAGTATTCAGCGCAAGATGCCCGATTACGATGATTTCAACCGTTTCAAACCGAACAATTTCAGATACCTCGACGCACAGAAAAAGATCGAACATACGATGAATGGCGAACTTGTCACAAAGGTCTCTCTTGAAACCGGAGGACCTGCTGACAAGGGTGGTAACTCTACGCCCCTTGAGATTGCTGAGATTACTACCGAGGTATGTATTCAGCAGAGTATGAAGGCTCTTTCTGAAAAGGAACAAAGTATCCTGCGTTTTCGTCTGCAAGGCAAGAATATGAGTGAAATCGCCACCATACTCGGCTATCACGACGCAAGTGGTGTTAAGAAAGCAATAAAGCGCATCGGACAAAAGCTCATTGACGCAGGTGTGGTTGATCCCGATCAGTTGACAGGAAGAAAGATTTCATAATTGTGTCACCAATGGAGACACAATTTCAAAAAACAATTCCACACATTTGTCATTCCACCGAATTTATATTATACTATCAGCGAAAGGAGATGAAGTGATATGGCAAACAAAAGAGTGAACGATGACGGCTCGATGAAAGCGGTAATTTATGCCCGTTATTCAAGCGAGAACCAGCGCGAGGAATCCATTGAAGGGCAGATACGCGAATGTTACGCTTTTGCGAGAAAGAATAACATCAGTGTAATTGCCGAGTATATAGATCGCGCTTTTTCCGCAAAGACAGACCGTCGCCCCGATTTTCAACGTATGATCAAGGACAGCGCCAAGAAAAACTTCAATCTTGTACTGGTATGGAAGCTTGACCGCTTTGCGCGTAACCGTTACGATTCGGCTAACTACAAAGCCACACTCAAGCGAAACGGTGTCAAGGTTATGTCGGTAACGGAATCTATTTCTGAAGGCTCGGAAGGCATTCTCTTAGAATCCGTGCTCGAAGGTATGGCTGAATACTATTCGGCTGAGCTTTCCGAAAAGGTTATGCGCGGGCATCACGAAAATGCACTTAAATGTCGATATAACGGTGGAACCTTGCCCATTGGCTTTTCAGTAGACAAGGATCAGAACTATCACGTTGATCCCATCACCTCGCCGTACATCGTGGAAGCCTTCACATTGTACGATGAGGGGCGCACGATGAAAGAGATCGTTGCCGTTCTGAATCAACACGGCCTTAAAAATCAGCGTGGCGGTGAACTCAATTTGAATAGCGTGTCAAGGTTGCTTCAAAACCGCTTCTACATCGGTGAATATAAATACCGAGAGGTTCTCGTTCCCGACGGTATCCCAGCGATTATCCCGAAAGACCTTTTCGATAGAGTACAAGAAAAGCTTGCGAAAAACAAAAAGGCTCCCGCAAGGCACAAGGCGGAAGACGATTATCTTCTGACAACCAAGTTGTTTTGCGGTGATTGTCAATCCTTGATGTTTGGTGAAAGCGGTACGAGCCAAAGCGGAGCGACGTATCATTATTACAAATGCTCCAGCGCGAAAAAGAAAACGGGATGCAATCGCAAGCCTGTTAAGAAAAAATGGATCGAAGATGCGGTACTTGACCAAGTCAAAGTCGTTCTCCATGACGATGTTTTTATCGGCGACGTAGTACACAAATATTTGGAGTATCAGCAGCAAGAAAACACGGTAATTCCATATCTTGAAAAGAACCTTTCTGATACGCAACGCTCTATTGACAATCTTATAGCGGCTATCGAGCAAGGCATTATCACAGCGTCCACCAAGCAGCGCCTTGAAACGTTGGAGATATCCAAGCGTGAATTGGAGGACAAGATATTGATCGAAAATATGAAGCGACCTTTGCGAACCGAGAACGAGCTTTGGGCTTGGTTCCGCTATATGCGAAACTTTGATCTGACGCGCCTTGA
>JAFQNZ010000162.1 GCA_017395715.1 Clostridia bacterium
GCTTATTATGCACATTGGAAAAAGGATTACAAACGTGAAGCCCAAAACTGTCAATACGGATTTGTGCACTATCTCGAGGGAATGCTGAACATAAACGTAAGACTTGCAAAAAGCTATATGTTACAAGAAAAATATAAAGATGCAGCAAGTGTCTTGGAAACCTCTCTTGAATTGATACAGTGTGTTTTTAAAGATAATGAAGTTTTGCCGCCCATTCATCATCGTGAGCATGGCGATTTTTATGCACTTCTTGCAGAGATTTATCTAAAAGATGGAGATTCTGATAAAGCGCTATCGTATCTTGAAAAAATGGTGAATTACGACTTAAATGATTATGCGACGATAGATAGTAATACTAAGACAAAAACTCCGCTTTTGAATTCGATCCCTCACGGATTGTACCACAAGAGGATTGATAGACATCAGAATTTAGTATCCAAGCTTACTGATCCTCGATTTGAGTCTTTAAAAACAAATGAAAGGTATCAAATGCTGATCAATTTGGTCAACGAATGATAGTAGCCTCCGATAAGAAAGAATCCTTGTCGGAGGCTTATGATATATTAAATAGCAATACCACATTAGCGGTGAGTAAGTGCGCACTTGCAGACAAACAAAAAGCCTCCCTTGTGTAAAGGGAGGTGGCACGGCATAGCCGTGACGGAGGGATTGTAAAAGTTGAAAATCTTGCTCAAACAATCCCTCAGTCAACTTTGTTGACAGCTCCCTTTACACAAGGGAGCCTCTGGTTGTAGCCGTTTGTTCGGTTGCTATCTCGTGTGATAAAAAACTGTCCTTTAGAACCCAACGCCTTGGCATTGGGAGTTTTCTATGTTCAGCGTGTTTTGCTTCTTTTTCCGATTTTGAAAATGCGCCGCAAAAAGGGCTTGATCATACGCGGCGCTTTAACGGTGACGATCTTCATACAGTTGCCTTTCTGTTGGGTTTTGACTTGCTCTCTCGTTACAAGTATATGCCCAAAGAAGAGAAAGTTTACTGTCTTTTTTTGTCCCACGGCTTTTTGTTTTTGAGAATGTTGTAAAGTGCCACATAGCTGTTGTGACGGCTTGTGGGAATTTCGCCCGACTTAACGGCATCGTAAATCGCACAGCCTTCTTCGCAGAGGTGGGTACAGCGCGTGTAGCGGCACTTGCCGATCTTATCGGCAAATTCACGGAAGTTTAAGGGAAGCTCATCTTTGTCAAAAAAGTCAAAGCGTTCAAAATCGAGCATGGAAAAACCGGGGGTATCGGCAATATATCCGCTTGCCTGACAGGACAAAAGCTCGGAAAGCGGGAAAAGTTCCACATGGCGTGTGGTGTGTCTGCCGCGCGCGGTCTTACGGGAAACGGTATTGGTGGAAATGGAAAGGGTGGGGAATAAAAGATTCATCAAGGTGCTTTTGCCTGCACCCGATGCGCCTGCAAAGGCGGAGATACCGCTTGCGGCATCACTCTCCAGAAAGGCGCGGAGTGAGGAGACACTCTCTTTATCGGCAAGGGTGGTTTGGAATACGCGGAAGCTTCCCTTGTAAATAGATGCAAGTTCATCTGCTTTTTCACGGTCAAGGTCAATCTTGGTGATGACAATGACAGGCTCAATCGAAAGCGATTCCGCAATGGCGATGAGTTTATCGAGCGTGAAGAGATCAGGCTCGGGGTCTTTGGTCGGGATCACGCAAAAGAGGGTATCCATATTGGCAAGCGGCGGACGGATCAAGATGTTTTTTCTCTCATGGATCTCGGCAATTACGGGGTTTTGAAGTTCATCATAGCCGACTGTGACAAGATCACCCACCGTGGGTGCAGTCTTTTCGTGACGGAATACGCCCTTGGCACGGCATTCGAGTTTTCCTGAATCTGTTTTGATTTCATATAATCCGCCAAGACCTTTGATAATGCGTCCGTTTGTTTTTTCCATGGGCTCCCGTTCCTTCCAAAGTACAGCATTATTATAATAAAAAAAACTGATTTTTACAAGTTATTTTTCAAAACTTCTTGAAAAAATTGTGTTTTTGTTGTAGAATAAAATGACTTAAAAAGAAAGCTGGTTTTTATATGAAAATTGATCTTCATGTTCATACATCCGAGATCAGCGGATGCGCCCATGTGACGGGAGAAGAAACGGTTCGTCTGTATGCCGAAGCAGGCTATGATGCTATTGTGATTACCAATCATTTTGCTTCGTATAACCAAAGACGTTTTGAGAGGGCAGGACTTGATTTTTTTGCCGAGTATGCCAAGGCGTTTCATCTTGCCGAAGAAGCGGGAAAAAAATACGGTCTGAAAGTTTTTGGCGGCTACGAGCTTCGTTTTGATCAGAACGAGAACGATTATCTTGTGTACGGTATGGATCTTGAAACCGCAGCTCGTGAAGGTGAAAACTTCTTTCAGATGGGTCCGCGCGAATTCTCTGCGTATGCCAAAGAGCATGGTATCTTGTTCTTTCAGGCACACCCTTTTCGCAACCAC
>JAFQNZ010000163.1 GCA_017395715.1 Clostridia bacterium
ATTACACTGCGCCTTTTATTTGGCCCGTTGGTCAAGCGGTTAAGACACCGCCCTTTCACGGCGGTAACATGGGTTCGATTCCCGTACGGGTCACCAAAACAAAAACACCATCGACAAAGTCGATGGTGTTTTTGTTTTGGTGTCCCGCGCCGCAAGCGGCACGGCGCAAGAGTCGTGAACATAAAATCCTGAAAAACAGTATCTCTTGCGCTTGTGTAGCATTCGCCGCGCAGAGCGCGTCGAGCTGGCTCGTAAGCGGCAAGCGAGCGAATATTCGCCATCGGCGAAATTCCCGTGCGAGTCAAAAAACTTCCCTGTTACTACTTGCGACAAAAACATACTATATAATTTTCAAGCATTCTTTCGCTTTCGTTCGGTGAAAGAATGCTTTATTTATACCTCTCTCTATTGTCCGTTTCTCCAAGCAGATAGTCAATGCTCGTATGATAAAACCTTGCTAACTTAATGAGTATAGCAGTTGGAATGTCATTTTCGCCTGTTTCATACTTGGAATACCCCGTTTGTGACATTCCCAGCATTTTAGCAACTTCGGTTTGAGTGAGCTCATTATCTTCGCGCAAATCACGGATTCTTTGATATTTCATTGGCTTCCCCCTGAATTTGATTACGGTTTCATTATACTTAATCTGTTTCAGGGTATTGACTTTTAACCTGAATTAGGTTATAATCTATCGTGAATCGCGGTTTTTGTCAAAACGTAATCTGCGGTTAACAAACACTTTTTTATTTTTTATTTGAGAAAGGAAGTATTCTATGAAAAAACGCGCACTTTTACTCACTCTTTTGCTCCTTGTATTGTGTCTTTCTGCTTGCGGTGAATCAAGCGAGACAACAAACAAGGGTACGGCTGACTCCACCACACAGGGACACATTCACTATTACACCAACGCAACCTGTACCGACCCTGCCATATGCTCTTGCGGCAGAACAAAAGGTTCTGCTTTAGGACATGAATATTCCGAAGCAACCTGTACAGCTCCGAAATTTTGTAATCGTTGCGATGTGATTGTCAGTGCTTCGTTAGGACATGAGTATTCCGAAGCAACTTGCACCGAGCCAAAAATCTGTAGCCGCTGCCAAGCAAGCGGTGGCTCCGCTTTGGGACATGACTATTCTGAAGCAACCTGTACAACTCCCAAAATCTGTAACCGCTGTCAAGTGATTGCATCGGCTGAACTTGGTCACGATTACACAAATGCAACTTGTACAGCAGCAGAAATCTGCAAGCGTTGCGAAGATGTAAAGGGAACGCCCCTCGGTCACGAATATAACGAAGCAACCTGCCTTTTGCCTATGACTTGCACCCGTTGCCAAGGAACCAAAGACAGCGCGCTCGGTCACACTTACGTTGATAACAAGTGTATTCGCTGTGAGGAAATCGACCCCGAAAGCCTGCCCGTAGCTGTGGATAAGTTACATGTGATTAATTCTAAAAGATATGAAGTTGTCGCTCCTTTGACAGATACATACGGCTATACATACGACAGTGGTATAGTATTGACTGCATCTTTTAGCAACGATGCTTTTGTAACTTATAATCTTGAAAAAAAATACACCCAACTTTCCGGCTCTATTGTAGCACCTTCAGATCAACTTGCTGATGGAGGTGGAATGGATAATTTTAGTATTTGGGTCGATGATGTTTGTGTATTTAGTGTGGATCACATAAACAGAGAAACTGCAAAAATAGACTTTTCTATTGATATCACATATGCAACCAAATTGAAATTTGGTTGTAGAGATAATTGGTCTTCTATGGCTAATTTAACTATTGCCATTGTCAATGCGCAAGTACAAAAATAAAAAACGTAGCGCCCGTGCCACAATGACACGGGCGTCTATACCAAACAAGGCGAGCCGATGGCTCGCCTTGTTTTCACTTCATCAAACCTCTCACTCCGAGCGGGGTAGTAGCCGATTGATAACAGATCATTTGCAAGCTTTATTCCGCGTGTCATCTTGAGCGAAACACCGCCCGAGATCCTGCCATCACTTCGTTCGGCACTGCTACGCAGTTCGACTTTGCTTCGCGTCGCTCAGGATGACACGGGCGGTGTGCAGTCGAAACCCGTAGGGCAACCGCTTCAGCGGTTGGATCTCGCGGTACGACAAACTGTAAATTCTTACTTCGTACTACCCCAGCGCCACGTCCAAAAACGTCATCACGGAAAATCCTGCGGCAAACGCCATGGTACCCATACCCCGTCTTTCTGCTGTCGCCGGCACAAGCTCGGTCACCACGACCGAAAGCATCGCACCTGCGGCAAAGCCTAAAAGATAGGGCAACACCGGCACGACAAGCCCTGCCGCAAGCAGAGTGAATGCGGCGCCGATCGGCTCAACTGCGCCCGAAAGAACACCTGCCCAAAAGGCTTTTGGCTTTTTCATACCACCTGCCGCAAGCGGCAAGGAGATGATCGAGCCTTCGGGAATGTTTTGAATTCCCACGCCCACGGCAAGCGCAAACACCGCCGCAAGCGTCATACCGCTGTTTCCCGCAAGCACGCCGGCAAGTGCCACACCCACCGCCATGCCCTCGGGCAGATTGTGTACCGTTACGGCAAGCGTCAGAAGAAACACCCGCTTCTGCCCTGCCTCGCTCTCTCCCTTTTGAAAGAGTCTGTCAGTGACAAGATCGGTAAGCAGTAGTAATAAAAAGCCAATGAACAACCCGATGAGCGCGGGAATCGCGGCAAAAAAGCCGTATGCGCTTGACGACTCAATGGCAGGGATCAAGAGACTGAACACCGATGCCGCCACCATCACGCCCGCCGAAAAACCCGAAAGAAGCGCTTCGGCGCCGGGGGAAAAAGAACCCTTGACAAAAAACACCGTGAGCGCACCAAGCACGCTTCCGGCAAAGGGAATGAGCAGAATGAGTATAACATCTTGCATGATTGACATTCATCCTTTTGGGGTTTGGGATGCTGAAAGCTTCCTCTTACAAACAGCATATTCCCTCACCCCAAAAGGGTGAAACGATCATGTCACTTCACGTCGGCAGGCGACATCTCGGTTGCCTCAAAATAAGCCTGCGGATGCGCGCAGACAGGACAGACTTCGGGTGCTGCCACGCCGACCACAATATGACCGCAATTGCGGCACTCCCACACCTTCACACTGCTCTTCTTAAAGACCTGTGCCGACTGCACATCCGAAAGCATCTGGCGGTAGCGCTCCTCATGACGCTTTTCGATAGCGGCAACCCCACGGAACTTTTCGGCAAGCTCATGAAAGCCCTCTTCCTCTGCTGTTTTGGCAAACGAATCGTACATATCGGTCCACTCATAATGCTCCCCGTCGGCGGCGGCTTGCAGATTACACTCGGTGTTCGAAAGACCGCCAAGCTCGGTCAGCCAAATTTTCGCGTGTGCGCGCTCGTTTTCGGCAGTCTGCAAAAACACCGAAGCAATCGCCTCATATCCCTCTTTTTTGGCAAGAGAGGCAAAATAGGTGTACTTGTTGGTGGCAGATGATTCCCCCGCAAAGGCAATCTCTAAGTTCTTTTCGGTCTTTGTGCCGGCGTATTTTGACGTGTTACCCTCCTTCACGAGTTCGATCGCGTCGCCCTTCACGTGGCAGATCGGGCAGATTGGCTCTTCCCCGTCGGGGCAAGTGAATACCTTGCCGCATACTGTGCATTTGTACTGTTTCATAAAATGCTCCTTTCCTTTTTTCATAGTATAGCCATATTTTGGTTTTTTCTTGCAAAGGAAAGGGATAAAATTCTAAACGCGAATGTAGGAGCGCACCCGTGTGTGCGCCCCTACCATTTTCCACCCCACAAAAAACTCTCCCGTCACCTTTCGGCAACAGGAGAGTTTATCTATCATTGTATTTTTGCCGCAACGACAACAAGGTCAAGGGTCTCGTAAAGGTCGCGCGTAAAAGCGTCAAACACGCCGCCACAGCCCGACTGGATTGCGGCAACAAAATCCGCCACCTCGTACACAAGATTGTTCTTGGCAGGCGTGTAAGCAAGCGACGTAGCCTCGCCCCCACGCGGTGCGAACACGATCTGTTCGGGCGACTGCATTTTGTGAATCACAAGCGAGCCACTTTCCCCCGTAATCACCGAGGGGATCACAGAATCGCAGATTTTCGAATAAGTCACGCTTGCGGTAAAGCCGTCATAATCAAGCAGCAAACAACCGCTACCCTCAAAGCCGTTTTCCAAAAAGACCGACTTTGCCGAAACACTCTTCGGCTTGCCAAACAGTGCCACACACCAAAAGAGCGGATAAATGCCAATGTCAAACAGCGCCCCTCCCGAAATCCTCGGATCAAACGCATTCAGCACTTCTCCGTTTTTGTAGCGGTCGTAGCGCGAGGAATATTGGCAGTATTCAAACGAAACACGGCGAATCTTACCGAGATCAGCAAGCGAATTTTTTACCAAAGTAAAGGCAGGGTCATGCGCAGGGCGCATGGCTTCCAGCAGAATCACGCCTTTTTCCTTGGCAAGAGAAAAGAGCGTTTCGCACTCATCCCTCTTCATCACAAGCGGCTTTTCGCACAAAACGTGAAGTCCTTTTTCAAGCGCCGCCTTCGCCTGCTCAAAATGGCAAAAGGTAGGGCTTGCAAGATACACCGCGTCAATGCCCGAAGACAAAAAAGCGTCAAAGTCGGTGAAAACTTGCGGAATGCCATGCTTTTTGGCAAACGCTTGCCCTGTTTCTTCCTTGCGGGAAAAGACCGCCGAAAGCGTCACTCCTTCCGTGACAGCTACCGCCTCACACAGCCAATCGCTCACAAAATTCGTACCGACAACACCGAGTGATAAACTCATTCTTCAACCGTAACGCTTTCGATCATTACAACATCGCAAGGCACGTCATCATAGTAGCCATAGCGTGTGGTGCGGCTGGATGCGATCTTGTCAACGATCTCCATGCCTTCCGTCACCTTACCGAATGCGGCATACTGTCCGTCAAGGAAGGGAGAGTCGGCGTGCATGATGAAGAACTGCGAGGATGCGGAGTTGGGCATATTGGTGCGCGCCATCGACAAAACACCTCTTGTATGCTTTAAGTCATTCGGCACACCGTTGCGAGCAAATTCACCCTTGATGGCTTTGGCGGGCTTCTGTGCAAAAGAGGTATCCATACCGCCGCCCTGGATCATAAAGCCTGAAATCACGCGGTGAAAGATCAAGCCCGAATAAAAGCCGCTTTTTGCAAGAGAAACAAAGTTTTCAACCGTAATGGGAGCTTTTTCGGGGTAAAGCTCGGCAGTAATCGTACCGAGGTTTTTGATGTTGATTTTGATAATGGGATTCGACATATTGATGATTTCCTTTCTATGAATATCGGGCGCGCCCTAATGGCTCGCCCGATGTTTTTTACCAATAATAGCGCCGTCTGCGAATCTTCTTCACATAAGACACAATGAAAAATGCAATCAGTGCCACAACGAGCACACCGCAGGCGATATACACGCCGCTGCCGAGTGTGGAGCTTTCGACCTTTAGTTTTTCCCACAGGTTGTTCACCTCTTGGAGCATCTTGGAATCAAGATTTTCGTAGGCATAGGTGTCATACACCAAGGCAAAGTCCATATCGTCGGGATACAGAAGCGCCATGCCCTCTTCACCCATGTACTCTTGATAATCGGCATCCTCATACACAAGGCTGTTGGGAGAGGCGTAGTAGATATACTCCGCATTGGCAATTGCCGCCTCTTTGCTGAGCATGAAGTTGATATAGCGTTCTGCCGCAAGCTTGTTGCTTGAACCCTTGGGAATGCACATGGCATCCACAAAAATGTTGGTCACATACTCGCCGTTTTCGTTCACGGGATAAAAGAAACGAAGATCGGGATTGTTCTCCGCCATCGAAAGATAGTCGCCCGCGTAGTATGCGGAAATGGCAGCTTCCCCGCCCTCCATCTTGTTATAGATCTCGTCCATCACATAGCTTTGTACGAGAGGCTTTTGCTCCACAAGCTTTTGAAGCGCCGCGTTCCACTTGGTCATATCGGTGGTGTTCACATCGATACCAAGCATATACATCGCCGTACCGAACGCATCGCGCGAGTTGTTGAACTGCAAAATCTGACCCTTGTATTTTTCGTTGAAAAGAAGCTCCCACGTGCTGGCGTCTTCTTCGTCCACCATGGTGGAGTTGTAAATCACGCCCACCATACCGTAGGTGTACGGCACGGTGTACTTTTCTTCGGGGTCATAGCCAAGACCTTTGCAATGCTCGGCAATATACCGGTAATTGGGGATATTGCTAAAGTCAAGCTCTTCGAGCAAATTACCGTCCTCATCCTCGATCATACGCTGGATCATATAATCGGACGGGATGATAATATCATACCCCGTTGCGCCGCTTTTTAATTTGGCGTACAAATCTTCGTTGCTGGCGTAAGTCGTGTAATTGACTGTCATTTCCACGCCATAGGTCTCAAGATAGTATTTCTCAAACGCACGGTTCACATCAAGAGAGCCTTCCGAGCCGTCGGAAATATATTCGCCCCAGTTGTACACGTTGAGTACCACTTTTTCTTTTGCTTCCCCGCAGGAAGAAAAAGAAAGAAGCATTGCCAAAAGAATCAAAAGAAGCAGACCGGAGAAAATAATCTTTTTCATTTGCCCGCCCCCGCTTTCTTTTTGCTGTTTTTCGTCACCTTTTTGGTGCGGTCGCGCTCGCCCACAAAGTTCGAGAGTAAGAGAAGAACCAAAATGGCAACAAAAATGAAGGTGGAAAGTGCGTACATATCGGGTGTTACGCGCTTTTTGGTCATGGAGTAAATGCGAATCGGCAAGGTTTCAAAGCCGTTGCCCACCGTGAAATAGCTGATCACAAAGTCGTCAAGCGACAAGGTAAATGCCATGATCAGACCCGAGATCACACCCGGCATGATGGCGGGAAGCTCCACCTTGAAAAAGGACTGCATCGGCGTGCATCCAAGGTCAAGCGCCGCTTCGGGCAAGTGGCGATCCATTTCGCGAAGCTTGGGCAGTACGTTCAGAATGATATACGGCAGGTTAAAGGTGATATGCGCGATGAGAACCGTCCAAAAGCTCAAATTGCTCGACGCATTCACAAGACCGCCCACAAACACAAAGAGAAGCATCATCGAAATACCGGTCACGATATCGGGATTCATCATCGGGATGTTGGTCACCGTGTTGATCGATTGCTGAATGTATTTGTTTTTCATTTTGTTGATGCCCACAGCCGCCGCCGTACCGATCAAGGTGGCAATCAGCGAAGAAAGCACCGCGAGGATCAGGGTGTTTTTCAGTGCATTCAAGGTTGCGTCATCGTTGAGAAGCTCCTCGTACCACTGCGTTGAAAAACCCGTGAACACGCCTGTGGAGTTTGAGTCGTTAAACGAGAAGAGGATCAAAACCGCAATCGGCGCATAGAGAAACGCAAAGATCAGAATGGTATAGATCTTGTTGGCTTTTTTCATGCCACCATCCCCCCTTCCTCTTCACCGAAACGGTTCATCACCGTCATCGAAAGAATGATCAGGATCATCAAAACAAAGGAAATGGCTGAGCCGAGATTGTAGTTGTAAGCGGTTTGGAACTGACGCTCGATGGTATCACCGATCAGGTCGAACTTGCCGCCGCCCAGCTTCTGCGAAATGTAGAAGGTACTGATCGAAGGCACAAACACCATCGTAATTCCCGAAATAACGCCCGAGCGCGAAAGCGGCAGGATCACATGGAAGAGTGTGCGCGCCGAATTGCAGCCAAGGTCGGCAGACGCTTCCACAAGACGGGGGTCAAGCTTTGAAAGCGAGGTGTAAATCGGCAGGATCATATACGGCAAAAAGTTGTACACCATGCCGAGAATAACAGCACCCGAGGTGTTGATCATGTGATACGGACCAAGACCGATATAGCTGAGGGCGGTGTTGAGTAGCCCCGTGTCTTCAAGGATCGCCATCCAAGAGTATGTACGGATCAAAAAGTTCATCCACATGGGAAGCATCACAAGCACCATGAGGATCTTTTGGGTTCTGGGTTGGGTTTTACTGATATAATAGGCAACGGGATAGGCGATCACAAGGCAGATGACCGTTGCCAAAAACGCAAAGCAAGCCGAGCGCAGGAAAATTTCAGCATATTCCGCCGTAGCAAGAGAGCCGAAGTTGGCGGTTGTGAAATTGCCGTCCTTGTCTGTAAAGGCATAGTACGCCACAAAGAGCAGCGGCGCAATGATAAAAAGAACCGACCAGACAAGATACGGCGCCGCGGGGGCTTTGCCGAGTAACGATCTTTTTTTCATTCCCTTTATTCGTCCTCCTCTGTAAGGTCGGAAAGATGCTCCATTTCCTCACTGTAGGTCGAATAGTCTCCAAACATATTGGAGAATTCGGATTTTTTCATAATGTGAATGGCATCGGGCTCGATGTAAAGACCGATCTTCTGACCGGGACCCGCATAGTCGGTGGTCTGGATCATCCATTTGAAGCCGCCGACCGAAACGATGATCTCGTAGTGAACGCCCTTGAAGGTCACCGAGGTGATCACGCCCGAAAGCATACCCTTTTCCACAGGAACCACGTCCACGTCCTCGGGACGCACCACAACGTCAACCTTTTCGTTCTTGTCAAAGCCCTTGTCAAGGCAGTCAAA
>JAFQNZ010000019.1 GCA_017395715.1 Clostridia bacterium
CCTGCAATGAAGGACAGGAACGCAGTACCCAGAGATGTCCAAAGCGCTACCACAATACACAGCGGCATGACGTATGAGGCATTCTGGAAGAACAATATTGGCGTATCGATAAGTCCCAGATCAAGCAGTGTACCGTTTACCCAACCGTAAGAGTCGCCGGAGAAGGCAACCTGCCAGATCATGTAAACCGAACCCGAAATGTTCGGCGCGTAGAATACGAGGGTTACCAAAGCACGAAGCTTCGGAGAAAGCTCGTTAATGAACCAAGCAACAAGGAACGAAAGTATGTAGGATACCGGTCCTGTTACTGCTGCGAAAATCAGTGTGTTCTGAATTGCGAGAATGAAAATATCGTCGTCCAGGAAAAGTCTTGCATAGTTATCCATTGCAATCCAAACCGGAGGCTCGATCATGTTAAAGGATGTAAAACTAAGGAAGAATGATACAAAGACAGGGATGATGGTGAAGGTAAGGAAGATGATGTAGTAAGGGGCAATAAACGCATACGCGAGCCAGTTAACTCTCATTTCCTTCAGCGTCCATCTGATCTTGGACATGTCTTTTCTCGAAACCGCTTTTTTCTTGGGCGCTTTCTTTGTTTCATTCGTAGCGACATCCGCGACTTTATTTGACACTTGAAAATCCTCTCCTTATTTAGAATTTGATATTATCTCCCATTCCCTGCCCTTCGGTCGTTGCCGAAGGGCGGGTGGAAACAACAGTACAGTTATTTTTGATTAAACGAGATAGAAGTATATGCCATACCGAATTCCTGACGCTTTCTGGCGAGTTCCTTATTGATTTCAATAATGTACTCCTGAAGCGAGTCGGCAGCGTCGGCATGATCATTGTAAACTGCCTTGAATGCGAAGTCTACGTAACGGGAAATAATATAGCTTCCGGGATATTCGGGAACGGCCGAGAGGTGAGCAAACTGCTCAAGCAGGTTGTTCTTCTCGGTTGTGGTCCACGGCAGGGATTCAAGTGCTTCCACATTGGCGGTGTTGTGCTTCGAAACAGCACCGAGCAGTGCGGTCAATTCGTTAGCGTAAGTGGTCTGCGTTTCAGCCGAAACATACCACTTCATGAATTCCCATGCAGCAGCGTCTTTTTCTGCAGGTCTGTTTTCGTTTCTAACCATGATGATGGCAGAAACACCGGAAACGGCGTTGTTGTTGCGCCAAATTTCTTCACCGGTTTCAGCGTCGTTCACAACATAAGCAGGGAGCGGGATAAACTGCCACAGACCCTTGATTTCGGTTGCATATACGCTGAGCTGTGTGTAAGAGGTGTAATCCATGATACCGATCGGGATTTCACCGCTTCTGAAACGGTTGGCAAAGTCATACGAAACGGGGAATCTGTGCTGTTCAAAGAACTGACAGAGATATTCGAAAGCCGAAAGACCAAGGTCGGTATCAATCGCAATTTCGCGTCCGTCATCACCGTAAAGCTCGCCGCCCATCTGATAGAGGAACAGGTTAAGACCGCCAAGAGAGGTCGGGAATGCTACTTCCATGTGGTTAGCCTGAAGCTTGGGAACGATCGAAAGAAGTTCTTCCCATGTGGAAGGAGGCTGAATGCCAAGATCCATAAAGATGTCTGCACGGTAGAAGAGCATCGAGAAGGACTGGGTTTCGGGCAGGCCGTAAACAGTTTCTCTATAGTAGAGATTTTCATCGTCCGAAGTATCGGCAGTACCCTTGTTGTCAAAGTAACGAACCGAATGATAGCCCTTCGAAAGAGCAGTCTGATATGCAAACTGACCGAAGGTGAGATTATCACCAATACCGCGGTTGGCATCGTATGCCCAGTATGCAGCAAGGTCTGCATCAGTCATGACATAAGCTTCGTCAAGTTCCTTCTGGCTGACATCCTTTTCCCAGAAGAGTTCGCGAAGTGTCAGCGGAACCATCGCAGCAGGCGAGAACCATGAGGTGACTTCGTTGTAACCTGGCATTTCGTCAATGCCCACAACAGCAGAACGGATCGCCCAGTTGATAACGTCACCCGAGCCGTGACCCATTGAAATATCGGGACCCACGCCTGCCAGAATGGAAGGAATCAGCGAACCGCCCGCAACGAGTTCGAGCACGGCGCTTCGTCCGCCACCCTGAGAGTTGTAACCGTTGGTAATGAGGTTACGGATGATCTGTGCCTGGTCACGACCCATCGTGGTCCAAACAACGATCTTGTCTTCTTCGTTTACTTCGCCGATAACGCCGAGGTTGTTATAGTCGGTAACAAAGCTTGCGAAGAACATCTGAATTTCATACCAAAGAGCGCCAAAGAAACCTTCAACCGCATCGGGCTTGGATTTCGAGTTGGGATTCTGAAGCTGAATAAAGTCGAGCTGCAGGGGCTGGCTCATAGAAGTCTGGAGCCAAGTACCGAGAGTACCGAGGTTGGATTTCAGGTTGCCAAGGTTCTTGGCGATGTTGCTTTCCTTAGCACCCATCTTTTCAAGAAGACGAGCGACGGTTTCAAGCGTCTTGGAGTGAGAACCGGCGGTACCGGTTACTTCTTCGAATTCTTTTGCGAGTTCAAAGAGCTCTTCAGCCTGTCTGGAAAGTTCATCAACGTCATCACGCATAATGTCGTAGAAACCGTAGTCACGGTTGGAGTCAGGTGTTGCACCGGTGATACGGAGGATCTTGATGTAAATGTCGTTAACCGTGGTCATGGATTTGGAAACGCGCTTCAGAATATCCGCCATGTTACCAAAGGAAGCTTCGAACTCAAGGTCATTGGTTCCTTCCTTTAAATAAATGCGATAGATCTGAACCTTGCCGTCCTCACCCCTGCCGGAGTTAAGACCTTTAACCTGCCAGTCATCACTGTAGTTGAACTGAAGGTTGTAAGCTTCTTCAAAAGGAACCACAGCTTCGTCTTCGCCGGCAAGCTTCACGCGAAGTGTTCTCGAGGAGAATGTACCTTCCAGAACACTCTGCTTGAAACGAAGCACGATGTTATAGAAGCCGGATTCGGGAACGGTTACCGAGTAACGTACCCACTGACCGAAAGTCTGCCACTTTTCACCGCCGTCACCGCCGAGCGTGTTCATCAAAACAAGGGCAGCATCCTGAGGCTGTGTGATCGAGCTGGTTCTGTCGTTGGTGGCGTAGATGGTGTTGTCGGAAGTTGCCGAAGGATATTCAGCCTGAATGCGGATCGCTTCGCCGCTGTAATCCTTGGCGCCGAGTTTCGAATAGTAATCGTAGTATTCCTGATACGACTGAAGAGTCGATTCACCGACCTTACCTTCATTAGGTGTCAGTTTGATTTCGGAAATGAACATAGCCTCACGCTGTGCTTCAAGAGCCAGAGTGGTTTCGCCTTTATACATATAGAAAAGAAGCGGCTGTGTTTCATAACCGGAGGAGTCCATACAAGCGTAGGTTCTCCATTCGGGCGTCTGTTCTTTGTCGGCTTTGACTTCGTTGCCGTAGTTGTCAGTCTTAAACTTCGGCACTTCGTTGCCGCTGGCATCGGTGGTCATTTCCACCTTGCCATCCTTTTGGTTAAAGGAATCGAGTTTATCTGTCCAAACCTTGGTCAGAGTCAAGAAGCGCGCTTCATAGAAAGGAAGACGACCGTTGATGTAAAGTGAACGCTCAATCGAGGTGGTCTTGGAGTCTTCGCCTGTGTCTCCGTCGTTGGCATAATACTTCATAGAGATGTTGTATTTGCCTTTTTCGGGAAGGTCAAAGCGCCAACCCACCGTGCCTTCGCCGGGAAGGTAGATGCACTTTACGCCATCCTTGGTCTGAAGGATCGCGATCTGTCCTTCATGTGTGATTGCATTTTCGTCAGCAACGTACTTGTCAACGCGCTCACCGTCGGTGCCGGTAATGTGCAGCTTGCAAGAAGCGCTGTCACAATCGCAGTGGTATGCATCGGTGATATCTTTTGCATAATTGAAGAGCGCATCACCCTTCAGCACCACTTCGGTAGGTTTAAGCGATTCGCCACCGGTCTGAAGGAAGTTTCGGTTCTTCTTCAGATACTCGGTGTATTTGATTGCGCTGAGGATGTCTGTCAACGAATCGGATTGGGTGCCGGGAGTCGAAGCAGCTTTGCTTTCAGCAGCACCGGACACCGTGATGCAGGGACAAACAAGAATCAGCACAGCGAGAAACGCCGCGAGCAGTTTGGTAAGTGTCTTGTGTTTCATTTGCCTGTTTCCTCCTGAAGATTTTTTTCACTCCCCTTCCAAAAAAAGGAAAGCGAAGCTGCCGCCACAGCTTCAGGCAATCGGAAGATCCGATAAAGCCGAGCGACAAACTGAGAAAGTTGAAGTACAACCGGGAAACGCCCATGTCGGTAAGAGATCCATCAAGCGAAAACAATGCCCCGAAATCCTGCGCAGAATTTCGAAGCAATGTAAAAAGTCGTCAGATGTCGTTACCGACAATCACACAAGCGGCAAAACTCGGTCGAAATGGTTCCGCAAACTGCGGCTTCTCTCGAAACAAGAGGCAACAAGGTGATCAAAACTTCCCATAAGCAAAAGTGCTGAAAATGAGAAGCTCTGCCAAGGGCTTATTTGTTGTTTCTATCATATCATAAAGGGCTTTTGTTGTCAAGGACAAAATCACACCCCGTCATGCACCGCTCACCCTGTTTCCGCGCTCTTTTCACACTTTCTTCACAGGTTGGGACACTATTTATTCACACGTGTCCGCGCGTGTCATTGAAAAAATACAAAAATCATCCCCTGTTAGTAAATTGGAGTTACGCAAGAATAGAGTCAGATAGGCACAATATCTTGTTTTGGCAGGTCGTTTCGGCGTATATTTTGTCACTTAGCACATAATGCGTAAATTTTAGTTACCCGTCAGCATCATAGCGACGACATTTTTGCCACTTTCTGCCATTTGTGCAGACTACACAAAATTAGGCTTGTATTTTCTACACTCGCTCACAGAGTTGTCATGGAGCACCATTTCGTACACGCACCCGTGCGTTTCTCGTCTTTACACCTCCATACACCCTTCCCTGCCCTTCTATGATGACAAAAAAACAAAGCCCCGAAGGGCTTTGTTGAGATTATATGCTTATTTTTCAAGTCTCTCCCCGGAAAGAAAACGGATCGCGCGTTCCACCGAGTCTTTGGCATTGCCCCAAGGCTCATCTTCGTAGCGATAATCAAACTTTTTGCAAAAATGCGAGACATCGCCGCACAGTTCATCGAGATAGGTATACGCAGGAAGCGAGAAATCCTCGTAAAGCGCCGCATATTTTTTCTTATTCAGCGTTTTGGAGGCAGCCGTCAGTATCAGAGAGAGATGCTCAAGGCAAATACACTTCTGATTTCTCACTTTTTTTACAAATTCGGGGTCATTTTCCCACATATACACAGCATTTGAAAGCATTCTCGTGAGGTTACGATTCACCTTGCCGCAGACATAGCAGTCCTCGCGAAGCGCCGCAATGCGTTTGGCGCCCTTATCGGCACTTGTGCCGAAGATTCCCTTTTTGTTGAGCAGAGCATTCAATTCGTCAAGGTGACTTTCGAGCATCAAGGCAAGCGGCAAACGCTTCTGCCGGCGGAGCATTTTGGAAAAATGATCGGCGCAGAAGCCCTGTTCGTTGGTTTTGATGCGAATATCCGGCTCCATCATGGAAGCGCCGAGGATCAGATCAAGCTCGTCTTCCTCAAGTTTTTTGGAAACGGTGCAAAGCGGACAGATACACTCTCCGCGCTCTTTTGCCTCAATGGCCTCTTCAAACGCCTCGTTGATCGGTATGGTATAAATAGTTTCCATGCACTCACCTTCCTTTAATTCTGCTTTTGTACGCTCTTGTACTCATCGTAAAACTTAAAATACGGGCAGCCCGGATTGTAGCCGGAAAGGAAACGAACAGTTTCGTCTTCGTCAAGACATTGGCGACAGCTATATGACTGGTAAAACTCGTCAAAATCGTAAAACTCGCAGTTTTCGCAGTTCGATACCACCTGTTTTGCCGCTTTTTTGGCAGTTTTCTTTTCCATTCCGCACCTCCTGGTTGCACTTTTGGTCTATATTTTTATTTTACCACAAAATGCGTCATTTGTAAAGAGCGCGCCAAAAGGATTTTAATGAAAAATCACTTCACACAAAAACTTTTTCTTTTCACATAATTTTTATGAAGTATTTGTTAATTATTGACACAACCAATTGCGAAAACACACAAAATACGATATAATAAATGTGTATGGATATTTCCATCCACCCGTTCCGAATCCAAATAATAAACATATACAAGGAGACAAACAAATGACCACTAACAAACATGTACTTGCATGGATCGATGAGATGGCCGCTCTTACCTGCCCCGATGAGATCGTATGGATTGACGGTAGCGAAGAACAGGCAGAAGCTCTCCGCGCCGAGGCTTGCTCCACCGGCGAAATGATCAAGCTCAACCAGGAAAAGCTTCCCGGTTGCTATCTCCACAGAACGGCTGTCAACGACGTTGCCCGCGTTGAAGGCAGAACCTTCATCTGCACCACCAAGAAAGAGGATGCAGGCAATATCAACAACTGGATGGCTCCCGCCGAAGCTTACGAAAAGCTCGGCAAGCTCTTCAA
>JAFQNZ010000164.1 GCA_017395715.1 Clostridia bacterium
AAAACAGACAAATGTAGTAGAATACAATCGAACATGAACGGCGGGAGCAAGCCCCCGCCCTACTTTTTATTTTACGTTTCCTTATACTCGTGCGTTTTCAAAGAATACAACAGTTCGATTTTGCTTTTGCCTCGGTAATGAACGACGTAAAACTCATCACCCCACGAAGCGAGCGAATAGGTGGTGCTTGAAACGGCAATCTCTTTGAGATTCGGGAACTCAAGCAGCTTTGCCGTGCTGCGATTGCGGTTGCTTTCATACTTGTCGGACACGGGTAGGATTTTAACCTCGAACAGCCCCTTTTTCAAAAGGCTTCTTTTGGCAAAATGCTTTGCCAAGCGTATCAGATTCCCCCAGATCGGCGCGCTGAAGAGGATGCCCAAGGGAATACTCAGCCCAATCTTGAGCGCTGTATCTGTGGTTTCGGTTATGATGAGATAGAGTATGCCAAACGTGAGCGGTCCGAAAAACAGCGCAAGACACAAGCACAATACAACCGTGGCTTTGATATCCGCCGTGTTGTAAAAATACAGCTCGTCTTCGATCTGTTTGCGCGTGATAATATTTCGGGATTGTGTCATAGCGTTACGCCTTTCGTTGGTTGCGATTCACTTAACGGTTTTCACGGACATATCTCTGGTATGCTTCGTCGAGTTCTCCGTTGGTGGAGCTCCACTCTTCGTTGATCTCACCGCCCGACGTATCTGTCAGATCGGGATATTCGGTGGAGTTCCAAATGTTGGTGTTGAAGTTACCCACTCTGCCCTCACCCATTTCACCGCCGAGGTTACAAACAGGGGCTTCGCCTGCAAAGAGGTGGTCGCAGTAGGTGTAGTTGTTTCTGCCGTCGTTGATGAATACAATGCCGTAAACCGGTACGTTGTTCAGATTCTGCCAACGGTTATTGCGCCAAGTACCGCCGCCGAGCGTGAGCTGGTCTGCCGTAATGTACATAACCATATCGTTCTCGCCTCTACCGTCGATCTGCTGGTTTTTGATCAGCAAGGATACCGAATAGTAGGAGCTTCCGATCTGCATCATCATATCTTCGCCAAAGATGGCGTTGATCAGATCCTTCTGTTCCTGTGTGGCGTTACCGACGTTACCGATGTATCCGCCCGTATCTACGTTTTCCATGCTGTCCGCTAAGGTTTGCATGATGCGGTTTGCGGGAATGGTCTGCCCGCGATACACAATGCCGCTGCCGTCACCCTTGGGTCCGGTTCCTGCCAAAACATTGGCGAAGGTTGCCGACAAGTTTTCGGTGGCGCCCTGGGTCATGCTTTCATCAAAGTCGGGGGAAAAGATAAGCATACTTTCCCTTTGATTCATATTGAGCGCACTGGTTTGTGAGTTCTGAATGGTGATGCGGAAGGTTTGGGTTGTGCCGTGCTTGACCATACTGCCGGGCTTAAACTGATCGGGATAGGAAACAATAGATCTTTGCGGTAGCGCAGGCGTTGTTTGGCACGCTGCAAAATATTGGTCAATGCCGCTGTTGTTTTTCACGGTAAGTGTAATGGTAACCGAACCGCCTGCTGTTGTGCCTTGCTGACGGTTGAGCGAGTAATTGCCGTGCTGCAACACAACAAAGCCTGCTTTGGTGACGGTGGGTGTTACGTTTGTTTTGTCTCCTTGCGCGCGGACATCTGTGATGTAGATGGTCGCAGGCTCGTTCCATTCTGCCGTTCCCGAAATTTCAAGCTTGCCTGTTAAGGCGGCATAACCGATCGAAGTAAACAATGTCATAAAGGAGAGCATGATACATACGCACAGTATGGTTAGGTTCATCGATTTTTTCATGGTAAACTCTCCTTTCTTTTTCTTCTTTTGAAAATTGGTCGCAGACTCGGCGAGTCTGCGACCAACAAGCTTTTTACGCCGGGGATTCGCTATTTTAACTTGGGTTATTCGGCTTGCGAAGAGGTGTCTTCTCCGCCGGCATAGAGTTCATCGTAGTGGTCCACTTTGATATCGAAGACATACAAAAGATTTGTGTTTGTGGGAATCATAAATTCAGAGCGTGTTTTGTCCTCATTTTCAAACATCAAAATGGGCAGCTGCAAGGTATCGCGGATCTCAAGCATTTCTCGGAAGGTATCGACCGCCAAAACCTGATATCCCGTGCTGTCAAACGCGGTGTTGATCTTCTGAATGAAGGACTTATAGCTGCTTACCAAGCGCTGTACTTTGCGCTCGTAGTCGATATGCTCGTCACGTGTTGTCAAAATGTAATATGCCAAAACGGCAAGCGCGATACCGTCAAGAATGCCGAAGTAAGTAGCCAAAGCCTTGAATACCGTTTTGTTGGTATGGGGGTTGGCGAGAACCGTCTGCGCTCCTTGCGGAATGGTGCTTGTGGTCTGCGGCTTGATGATATCCTGATTCAGCGGGATCATAACCTGAACATAATACTGCCCTTCGCTGTCTTGCGCGAATTTTTCGCTCATGCCCACAATATCCACATACATGGTGACGTTGAGCTGTGCCGACACGTCTTTCAGGTGATAGTTTTCAATAAATGCTTTGGCTTTGTCATTGTAATGGACATAGTCAATGCTGACGATTGGGTCAATTGTTAAGGTCTTGCCGCGGTAGGTGCTGACGGTGGGACCCAAAATTGTTTCTACGGGATTGTAGATCGGTGCGCCCGAATTACGGTCCAAAATGACAAGACGGGAATCCACACGGTACTGATACCGATAGGTGACGTCGTCCGCATCCATTTGTACCCGATAGGTAAAGGCGGCATCCATTTTTTGTATCAAAGAGGAGACATACGCGTGTCCGCCGTTGAGACGCTCTTCCTCGTAGTATTCATTGTCATTCAGATAGGCGTGGTAGACCACAGAGCCATTTTCTTGGAAATACACATAGGTATCGGCATCAAGTACAACAAAGATGCAGGAAAATGTAACGGTGAGGATTGAAAGACCGAGGATGACTGCCAGTATGATAGAAATGGTCTTTTTCCTGTTTTTTTGATATTCCGCCCGTTTGAGCTTTTCGGATTCAGACATAGTGTCCCTCCTTTCTTTGTTTTATGAGAATAGTTCTCTTAACCATAAACTTGTGTTCCCTACGTGGGACAGCTTAAATCGAACAACGCCCCGAAGATCCGCCGCGGTGATATAACCGGAGTCAGAGGTTTCGTTGGCATCGCCCTTGGTGGTGTAATACACGTTTCCGTTCAAGTTCTGAACATCGATCACACGGTGAACGACCATGGTTTTATCGTCTTTGGTAAACACCACAATGTCGCCTTCCTTGACAATCTCGCCGTCGTATTCTTCATAGACCACGGCATCGCCCACGTTTAAAGAGCCTGTCATACTCGGTGTGGCGATCACGAGCAGTTTGTATGTGAACTGCCCCGAAATCAGCATCACGATACTTGCCAAGCAGAAAAACGTGGTGGCAAGACCGATATAGGAAAGCTTCCCTGCTCTTTTGGTGGCGTTTTTTTCCTTTTTTTCGTACAACAGGTCAATAAACACCCGCACAGCCAAAGGTAAAAGAACCAACACAAAAGAGGTGATCACTTCGGGAATTGCCGGAATGATCGGCAAAAGCATGGTGGGCAAGGTCAAAAGCAAGCGGTAAACGATGCTTGACACGGGTCCGTACCGCTTTGCCAGATGGTGATACAATATGCCCGATGTGATAGCGGGAAACAAAGCAAGCCCCACAACATCCATAAACTGCGTGATGCCGCTGATGTTAGACAAACCCTGCGCAAGCGCAAGGTCAGCAAAAATGCCAATGACATACGCCGCAGCCGATACGACTGTGCTTGACTGTGCCAACAGCACAGAACGAAGAAGTTCGGTGGCAACGATAATCACCGCGGCGGGCAGAATGTAGCGCAAAAAGGCTTCGCCCGTGAGCGATGTGTTGCGGTAAAAGCCCACCCAAACACCCGCTGTGTAGGTGATGATGCCGTAAACAACAGCAAACACCGCCAACAGTCCTGTAACTTGGCGGTGATGGATGGAGGGAATACTTCTCTTTTTGATCAACACCAATATAACACCGGTGGCGATTGCCAAAACAACAGCGGAAACAATTCGGCAAAGCGCCGAGGGGACGAACAGAACAGGAAAAAGGCAGGCGGGTATGAAAAATGAGAGTAAGTAGAGTTTGCTTTTCTCGTGATTCATACCGCGCCTCCTTTATGCGTATTCAAAAGAGTTTAAGGGTGAAAAACAGGGGTTTGCTAATGGAAATATACTTATTCGTCGACAGAAGTTGCGGTCAGGTGGAGACGGAAGTCTTCAGTCGTGATGTTGGTGCTGGGCGTATTGGTGAGCGATACTTTAACGGTAACGGTGGTAGTTTGGGATGCTTCAAGCAGGAAAGATGCAGACTCTTGAACCTTACCTGTGTCGAGAGTACCGTCATACATGGTTACATTATCAACCTTTATATAATCCACCTGATAAAGGGTGAAGGTGGTGGAAGGGTTGGCAGTGCCGTCATCATGCTGGACTTTGATGGTGATGTTGGCATCAACAACGTTGTTGTTTGTCAAATCGTAGGTAAAGATAACATATTCGTCCTGTACGGCAAGGGTTCTCACCGAGAAGGTTGCTTCCTGTCCCTCTGCGGTTGCTGCGTCTGTATTCTGCTCATTCCGGGCAGAACCGCCGGAGTTTTCGTCAATAGTAGCATTGGAGAATACAATGTTCTCAATAAAACCGGTTTCTGCAGCAACTTTGTTGTAGGCTGCGGTACCGTTGATCTTAAGGTGACCCGAAATAGCCGCGTAACCAACGCCGGTGATGATCATGGCAAAGCAAAGGAATGCAGCGATCAAAAGTTTTCTGTTTTTCATAATTTTTCTCCTTTTAATTGGTTGTTTTTTTAATCAAGATGGAGTTTGTTCCTATGCGCAAGAAAAACCGCTTCGGAGAGTACCTCCATTATCTTGATTCTGTAAGTATCATACACGAAAAAAAGAAAAAAGTCAAGAATTTTTTTGAAAAGTTAAAATTCTTTTAAATTTTTCGGTCGAAAGTTTTTTAATTAACCGAAATGAAAATTCCTACGATTCAAGGTGTTCTTTTTCTCTTATATTCAAGTCTTATTTGTTTGACAGCACAAAAGGAGCTTTACCTTGTAAGCAAAACTCCTTTTGTCTTCATTTTGAACAGCAGCTACGGGTGCTGCCAGGGTGATTGATCTTGGTTTTTCCATACTCCTTCATAACATTTACCTGCATTCTGTGTTAAAAAAAGATGCCAATATTGTTAAATTCCGCCGGTGACTGAAATCCAAACTCCCAATGCTAACACGAAAAAGGCAATGTAAAGGATAGGAGAAATGATAATCCAAAACGTCCAGAAACCACATCGTGAGTTATTTTCTTTTATTCTTAATCTTGCACAAATATTCAAAACAGTGCCAATTGGCATAGCGGGAATGGCAAATAAGACGAAAATGAGATGGAATGTAATCTCGGCACACAATCGACCAACTTCCGTATCGTGAAATTCGTTGTATATAAGGCAAATGATAATATGAAAAAGACAAACGATAGAATAAATGCCTTGTATCATCAAGGAAATCGTTTTTAGTTTTTTATTTGTCAGATATTTCCACCGCCTTTCTTGGGTTTAGTATAGCATAAAAACGGTGGGGTGTCAATAAATTTGTAGGGACAGGCGTCCTGTGTCTATTTGATAACGCCGCGGAAAACAAAAAACAACCCGATTGGGTTGGTTTTTTCTGGGGTGAGTTAACAGAAAAGGTGCCAATAGCGTTTTCAAATAATAATGTGTTTTTCTATTTGCAATCTGCGATTTGTTGCTTTATGATGTCATAGGAAACTGAATTTTCATAAAACTTTACCGTCTGTGAAAGATCAACGTAAGCATTGATAGCGGCATCATACTCGTCCTTTGTTACGGATTTGTCGTCTATAAAATATTCCTTGATAATTTCATATTCATCGCCTTCAGGAGGAACGCCTTCAAGAGGATCGTTTTCAAGAGGTACATAACGCTCGGTATAGGAAGCGTTAAGAATTTGAGAAAAGCCGGTTTCATCAAGTTGATATACAATGCTGTAATAGTGTCCCTGTTTACCGTTTTGATTGACAAACACTCCGCTTCGTTCAACGTACTTTCCGCCACGCGTACGCGCCAGGCCCTGCTCAATGATA
>JAFQNZ010000165.1 GCA_017395715.1 Clostridia bacterium
GAGACCGAAGCGCTTTATCGCGCCATGGGCAAGCATTTTGCAACACTTGACGCTTGGCAGATTTATATTCTCACCTCGCATGAGGGCTTTGAAAAGCTGTACGGCAGACGCGCCGACAAGGTGAGAAAGCTTTACAACGGCATGATCCCCTGTCACTATTATCAATATTTTAAGAAGCGGGATGACGGTTTTGCAAAAAAGTCGGGCGATAAGCGACCCGATTTCAAGAAAAAGACATGGGACAAAAAGTGAGGAATTTATGAAACGCATTTTACTGCTGACACTTCTTTTGCTCACAGCGCTTCTTGTGCTGTTTGTTTCCTGCGGCGGGGATAGCGATACAACAACATCGCCTTTTACCACCGTGCAGGATACTGCCCCTCCGCTTCCCGATGTGGATCACAATCTTGCTGTTTCTTCGGTATATGATTATTCGTTCTGTTACGGCAGTTTTGTGAAAAGCTCTTACAACGGTGCGGGCAATCCGACCTCGCGTGTGTATCACGACCCCACTTCGATGAAGCCAATCCCGCTTTCATTCCACTACGGCTACAGTGACGACGGCATTTTGTCCTCGCTTGCCATTGGGGAAGGGGCAGGGGCGATATCACTCTCTCTTGATTACAACAGCCAAGGACTTCCCGCCAAGGCTTCTGCGACGGTTACGGGTTCGGAGTATTCGATCTTCTTTACCTGCGACAGCAAGGGACGTATTCTCGGCGAGCAGTTTGCGTTTGTCAGCTATACCTACAACGAAAAAGGCCGCCTTGTGAAAGAAAAGGGTGATTCATACACCGTCAATCTGACACAGGAAGACAACTGCTCGATGGTGTCGGCAACCTACATGGGAGACGAAGCCTTTGATCTTGCTATTACCTACAACGAAAAGGGCTATCCGATTTCGATGACAGGTGTGGTGAACGGGGCGGAGCCTTGGCAGTATGTCGACGGTCTTGCCACTTGGGAATATGATTACAAAGGTCTTTGCACCGAGGTTTCTCTGAAAGGCGGCAAAGAGCATACCGTGCTTTCCTACGCGTATGACGAAAGCGGCGCGCTGACCACAAAGACCCGCAAGGAATACGATCAGCAGGGCAATCTCAAAAGCACGAAAGTGTATGATGCCAAAGGAAACTTGATCAATGAATAAAACAAAAGCCACACGGTTTTTGATATGCACCCCAAAAGTTAGACACTTTTGGAGGTGCATATCATTTCCGTGTGGCGTTTTTGTTCTGCATTTATGACAGCTCGCGGTACTTCTTTGCAACATCAAGCATATCGGTGAGCATGTCTTCTTTTTTGCGCGGGTCGCGGAGGAGAAGCGAGGGGTGATAGACGGCGGTGATCATAAAATCGCCTTTTTTTACCCATTTGCCGTGCTCGGCTGTGATTTTATAGTCGGGGCGAATGAGGCGCATGGCGGAGATTCTGCCAAGGCAAACGATCAGTTTTGGCTTGACAAGGCGCACCTGCTCGCGCAGGTAGTCGATACAGACATCCTGCTCGGTGCCTAAGGGATCGCGGTTTTTGGGCGGACGGCATTTAAGCATATTGGCAATATACACCTCGTCGCGCTCGATGCCGACGGCTTCGAGATACTGATCAAACAGCTTGCCCGCTCTGCCGACAAAGGGGATTCCCGAAAGGTCCTCCTGTTCACCCGGTGCTTCGCCCACAAACATGAGTTTGGCATTTTGGTTTCCCGTGCCGAACACGGTGTTGGTTTTGGTTTCGTGCAAGGGGCATTTTTGGCAGTTCTCGCATTGTAACTTGAGTTCATCCCAGGTCATATCGGTAAGTCCTTTCTTTTGAACGTCCTAAATTCATCGTCGGTAGCCCGAAGCGGCAAGGGCAGCATAGCGCTCCACGGCATGGTCGGGGCAGATACACTCCCCATGCTCGCACAGCCACGCTTCTTTGGCAAGGTCTATCTTTTTGCCGTATTCCGAAACGAGATCGCAGGGAGAGACACCCTCGCGAAATCCCCGCTTTTTTTGCGGAAGAATATTGCCCACCGAGAGATAATAGGTGTGCATTTCGGCATACGCCGCCGATTCGGAAGCAAAGCCGCACTCGGCAAGGCGCGCGCAGGCAGACAGCATATCTTCAAGGTGCGAGAAAGCATACAGCGTCTTTTCCCAATGCGGAAGATTTTTGCAGAGCGTGACGGGTGCGGTTTCGTTTTTTTCGGCGAGTTTGGTAACATACAATTCACAGCCGCCGCCCATAGAGGGAAAGAGCTGCACAAACACCTTTTCCTTGGCGGCGTCAAAGCCTGTTTTTTTCTTGGCTTCGTCTAAAATGCCCCAAAGGGCGCGGCGGGTTTCGGTGGTATCGTAATCCATGCTTTCACAGTCGAGATGCCATGCGGCAAGATCTTCGCGGCTGAGCATGATTTTAAGTTTTTCGTCGCTAATGGGTATGAGTTCCATGATATGTAATCCTTTCGGTTGGTTTTGCGTTCAGGCTTCACTGTTATTATAATCGCAAAACGGCAAAAAGGCTACCCCAAAGAGTATGGTAGGTTTTCCTTTTTTCGGTCTTGAAAAGGCATACGCCAAAAAAGGCTGTCATAGAATGGAACACAGGGCTTTCTTTGACAGTATTTTACCATACCGCAAAGGCTTTTGCAAGCCCTTTTGTTAAGGGGAGGGTGGTTTTTATGCAAGGCAAGAAAAAACTTGTAGGCTTATTTCCGATTCTGTTGATTGTAGTGTTTTTGATTTTGACGCTGAAAAGCGGCGTGTTTCAGCGTCAGGTGGGGGCGGAATCGCCTTTTGACAGCGAGGGTGGACAGACTGTGGTGACCACTGCGCTTGATCTTGTTTTGATACCGAGTGACAGCGAAGCGTCGCTCCCCGTGATCGGCAGACCCTCGGCGGGGGGCGTTTGGCAAACAAGCGCCAATGCGTCAGGAAAGGAAGAACTACCTGCACAGACAACGCCTTTGGACAGTGAAGAACAGAGTGTGGATGCGATGGCACCGCAACTGCCCTCTCGTCCGCTTGTGACCGAGTTTCAGGATGCCTATGAGGTGTTTTTGCCGATAGACACACAAAAAAGCGAAGCGCCAAAGTCTGAGAAGCCTGCGCTTGTGACCGGCTTTTCGGGTACGCTTCCGCTCTCTCTTCCGCTTGCTTCGCCCAATGTGAGCGATACCGAAATGCGGGCGGTGTATGTGGCAAGTGCTTACAATCTTGATTTTCCCTCGCGCCCGGGTCTTTCGAAAGCGGTACTGCAAAAAGAGATTGATGAGATTGTGACAGAAGCAGCAAATGCGGGGATGAACACCGTCTTTTTCCAAGTGCGCCCCGCCTCGGATGCGTTATACCGCTCGGAGATTTTTCCGGTTTCACGCTATCTTGCGGCAAGCGAGGGCGGTGCTTTGGCGCTGGATGCGCTCGGGTATCTGATCGAAAGCGCGCACGCAAAAGGCATCAAAGTTCACGCGTGGATCAATCCCTTTCGCGTAAGAAGCGCATCGGAAAGCGATGCGGTTTTATCGAAAAACAATCCCGCAAAGAAAAATCCCGCTCTGACCTTTACGGTAGAGGGGGCGGTGTATTACAATCCCGCGCTTTCAGCGGTGCATTCTCTTATCATTGAAGGCGTTCGTGAGATACTAAAAAACTACGACGTGGACGGGATTCTGTTTGACGATTATTTCTATCCTGAAAATATCACCGATGAGGATGCAAAAGATTACGCCGCCTACCAAAAGGCGGGCGGCTTTCTTTCGCTGGGTGATTTTCGGCGTGAGAATATCAACGCTCTGATTGAAAGCGTGTACCGCGCCGTGAAAAAAGAAAAGCCGAACTGTTTGTTCGGTGTCTCTCCGCGCGGTGTGTGGCGCAACGCCGAGGATGATCCTTCGGGCAGTGACACGCGGGGCGGTGCGGCGTACGATGCGATCTATTGCGACGCGCTCGCTTGGGTGAAGGGCGGGTATATCGACTATCTCTCGCCGCAGATTTATTGGAGCTTTGATCACAAGGCGGCGCCGTTTGCCACGCTTGCCGATTGGTGGAACAAAGCCCTTTCGAAAAGCGGGGTGAAGCTTTGCGTGAGTCTTGCTTCGTATTCCTTGCCGAAAGAGGAGATCGCAAGGCAGAGAGAGTATCTTGCGGCGCTTTCGCAGTACGGCGGCTTTGCCTTGTATCGGTATGCCTATATGGAGTGAGAAAAAAGGAGTTCCGCCGCTTGTGCGAAACTCCTTTTATGTTATAATTTTTGATACACAAGAAGATAAAACGATGCTGTAAGGTCAATCGAAGCGAGCGCTTCGGCACGCGCAAGACCCTCGCGGCTCGTGCGGTAGAAATAGGGGGTCATCATCATAAGGGCGGCGATATCTTCCTGCGAGGGCAGGGTGATTTTTCGTTCGATCGGAATCTTTTCGAGAAAACGAAAACCCTCGGTTTCAATGGGATTCAACTTGTTTTCGTAAGGGTTATCGTACACTGCCGTCTTCAGCTCCCACAAGTGTTTTTCGGCGGGGATGACATTGAAGAGGCAGCCGCCGCTTTTGAGGACTCTTTCAAACTCTTCGCGGCAAAAGGGCGAAAAGATATTGGTGATGGCGTCACAGGATTCACTCGCTACGGGCAGAGCGTACGCACTTGCCACGGCAACGCCGCGAATATTTCTCTTCTTGGCAGCGAGGGCGGCAGCTCGTGAGGAAATATCGATGCCGTACACCGAGAGGGCGGGGTTTTCGGTTAA
>JAFQNZ010000166.1 GCA_017395715.1 Clostridia bacterium
AAGCAGCATGCCGGTACGCAGCAGACGAACGGATTTCATACATTGCCTCCAAAATTCACATAACCTTCCATTATACGCACTCATCATACCACAAACTGGCAGGCTTTGTAAAGCGCTGAATCGTTACCTGCAGGCAATGCCAGCGTGATGACGAAAGAAATTCAGAAAATCTATGGTATTTCTTCACAATTCATGTTATAATAGTTAGGAATGGACTCTTGAAAGGATGTAGGTTACACTATGGGTTTGTTTACGAAACTTTTCGGCACCTATTCGGAACGCGAACTGAAGCGGGTACGCCCGATCGCTGATCAGGTGCTTCGTTTGGAAGACAAATATAAAGCCATGAGCGATGAACAGCTGCAGGGCATGACGGCGGATTTTAAACAGCGTCTGGCAGCCGGCACCGCCACGCTGGACACGCTGCTGCCGGAGGCATTTGCTGTTTGCCGTGAGGCTGCTGACCGCGTACTTGGACAGCGTCCGTTCCCGGTACAGATTATGGGCGGCATCATTCTGCATCAGGGACGCATTGCCGAAATGAAGACCGGTGAAGGCAAAACACTTGTGGCAACTCTTCCTGCGTATTTGAACGCTTTGACCGAAAAAGGCGTGCATATCGTCACCGTAAACGAATACCTTGCGCGCCTGGGTGCTGAGGAAATGGGCAGAGTGTACGGCTTTTTGGGGCTTACTACAGGTCTTGTGGTACACGGACAGAGCCGCGAAGAAAAGCAAGCGGCGTACAACGCCGACATTACCTACGGCACGAACAACGAATTTGGCTTTGACTATCTGCGTGACAACATGGTGGTTCACAAAGAATCGCTCTCGCAGAGAGGACATATTTTTGCCATTGTTGACGAGGTGGACTCGATTCTGATCGACGAAGCAAGAACCCCTCTGATCATTTCGGGCGAGGGTGAAAAATCCACCGATATGTATCAAAGAGCTGATAGACTTGTGTCGCGTATGCGTCAGTTCCGCATCAAAGAAGTGGATGCCAAGCAGACCACCGATAAACTTGAATCCGACCCCGATGCCGATTATATCGTAGAAGAAAAGGCACATTCGGTGGTGCTGACCGCCAAGGGTATTGCCCGCGTGGAAGAATTTTTCGGCATTGACAACTATTCCGACCCCGAAAACGCAACCATTGCCCATCACGTGAATCAGGCAATGCGCGCTTACGGCATTATGAAGCGCGACGTGGACTACGTGATCAAGGACGACGAGGTGTTGATCGTTGACTCCTTTACCGGCCGTATCATGCCGGGACGCCGTTTCTCAGACGGTTTGCATCAGGCAATTGAAGCCAAGGAAAAGGTGGAAGTGAAAAAGGAAAACAGAACCCTTGCCACCATTACCTTCCAGAACTATTTCCGTATGTACAAAAAGCTTTCGGGTATGACCGGTACGGCTTTGACCGAGGACGAAGAATTCCGTGAGATCTACCGCCTTGACGTGGTGGAGATCCCCACCAATATGCCGATGATCCGTAAAGACCACGAGGACCAGGTGTATAAATCGATCGAAGGCAAGTACAATGCCATCATCAACCGCGTGATCGAGTGTCACGAAAAGGGACAGCCTGTGCTTGTGGGTACGGTTTCGATTGAAAAATCGGAGGAACTCTCGAAACGCTTGAAACAGCGCGGTATCAAGCACACCGTTTTGAACGCCAAGCATCACGAAAGAGAAGCTGAGATCGTTGCTATGGCGGGCAAAAAGGGAAGAGTGACCATTTCCACCAACATGGCAGGACGCGGTACCGACATTATGCTGGGCGGTAACGCCGAGTTTATGGCAAAGCAGCAAATGCGCAAGCTTTGCTACGAAGAAGACGTGATTGGTCTTGCGGTTGGCTCGTCGCTTTCGGTTTCTGACGAAGTGCTTGCCGCACGCGAAGTGTATAAGCAGCTCTTTGCACAGTATAAAGAAGAAATTGCTCCCGAAGCCGAAGAGGTTAAAAATGCGGGCGGTCTTTTCATCATCGGTACCGAGCGCCACGAAAGCCGCCGTATCGACAACCAGCTTCGCGGCCGTTCGGGCCGTCAGGGCGACCCCGGTGAGAGCTGCTTCTATCTCTCGCTTGAAGACGACCTCATGCGTCTGTTCGGCGCACAGCGCGTTGCCGGCATGGTGGACCGCGTGGGACTTTCGGAAGATCAGCCGATTGCCGCAAGTCTTTTGTCCGGCTCGATCGAGCGTGCGCAGAAGAACCTTGAGGAAATGAACTTCAGACGCAGAAAGAACGTTTTGTCTTACGACGACGTGATGAATCAGCAGAGAACCATCATCTACGCACAGCGTAACGAAGTGCTTGACGGCAAGGATCTGCACGAAAAGATCATGAGCATGATCCGTCAGACGGTGGAGAGCGCGGTTTATACCTTCTGCTCGTCCGACAATCCTGCTGAATGGAATCTTGCCGCACTCAAAACGCATTTCTACGGCTATCTTCTCAAAGACGAAGACGTGGAATTTGACGAAGAGGTTCTTGCTGCAATGACCAAAGAGTCTTTCTGCGAAGCGCTTGTGGAAAAGGCGTTTGCCATCTACAAGGAAAAGGAAGTTATGTTCGGAGAAGAGAATATGCGCGAAATCGAGCGTATTTTCCTGCTTCGTCATGTTGACTCGCTTTGGATGGATCATATCGACGCGATGGAAGACTTGAAGAGCGGTATCAGCCTGAACGCTTATGCACAGAGAAACCCGGTTGACGAATACCGCATTCAGGGTGCGGATATGTTTGACGAAATGGTGGAAACCATCCGTGAGCGTACGGTGAGAACACTTCTTTCGCTTGTGAAGCGCGAAGAGCCGATCCGCCGCACCGAGGTGGCAAAACCGACGACAGCCGGCTTTGCAGGGGACGGCAATAAAGCGCCTGTGAAGAAAGCGCCCACGGTTCGCAAAGAACCCAAAGTCGGCGCAAACGATCCCTGCCCCTGCGGCAGCGGAAAGAAGTACAAAAAATGCTGCGGCGCAAGAGACTGACAGAAAGTAAAGGATAACATAAATGGGTTTTGGCTTTCTTTTTTACGGCTTTCTCATGATGATCGAGCTTGGCATTGCCACCTCGGCGGAGTATGCCCTCAGCGTGGACGTTTTTCCCGATCTTGCGGGATACCTGTTCATGCTGACTGCCGCTTACCGACTTGAGCTGTATGCCAAGGGATTTGCAAGATTCAAAAAGTGGCTGCTTCCGCTTGTGGCGGTGGGTGCTTTGATCTACGGCGTAAGCATTCTTTCGCTGTTTGATATTAGCCCCGCTCTTTTGGAAAGCGCTTTGCACGGCTTGCAGTACGCCACCATCATCTTACAGCCGATTGCCTTCTTCTGCCTGTTTGGCGGTATTGTGGCACTTGCGTTGGAAGTGGAACTTCCGAATATTGCTTCGCGCGCAAAACTCCTTGCCGTGATCGGCTCGGCGTATTATGCGGCACAGCTTCTCTTTATGTTAGCGGAGGATCTTTCGCTTCCCGTGTTTGGCAGCTTTGTCGGTTTTTTGCGCTACGGGCTGATGATCGTGTGGCTGATCTTTGTGATCATGACAGAGTGGATGGTTTTCCAGTGCTATATGTATATCTGCTACGAGGGAGAGGAACGAATCACCCCCGAGGATGCGGCAAATCCGTTTGCCAAGTTTTTTAACAAAAATAAGAAAGGAAGGGGCGGCCGATAAGCGGCGCTTGTGGGAAAGAGTATGAAACTCGGTGCGATTATTGCAGGCTTATTCTTTTTGTTTAACCAGAATGTCAATTTGATCGACGTTTTACCCGATGCGGTCGGCTTTGGGCTGATTCTTTACGGCATCACGGCTTTTTCGCATATTCAAGTGCGTATGGCAGACGCGGCAAAAGCGCTTCGGATGCTGACGATCGTTGAACTTTGTAAGCTCGGCTCGCTCTATTTTTACAGTTTTTTCACCGGAGAAGATCAGCTTATGATCCTTCTCATTGCCATGGTATTTGCGGCGTTTGAGATCTTTTTCGCATGGCAGGCCTTTTACCACTTATTTGGCGGCCTTGAAGACTTTGGAAACGCAGAAGAGCAGCCGAAAATGTTTGAAAAGATCAAAACGATCCGCATCTTTACGCTGATTTTTATGATCGCAAAGTCGGTATTTGCGTTTCTGCCCGACCTCACCCTGCTTGACGATGCCCGTTACGGCATCGTTACAGGCACCGGCGTTGCGTCCTGGCAAGACTGGCGCGGTGTGTTCACGGTGTTTGCTTTCGTTTTGATCTTGGTGGTGGGCATTGTTTGGCTTGCCATGACGGTTTCGTTCTTCCGTGTGGTGAAGAAAGAAAAGGCTCTGCTCGATGTAATCAATACCCGCGCGGCGGCGTATTACAGTGAAACCGAATCCTTGATCTATCGCCACAGCATTTTGGCACTCAGCTTTTTGCTTTACGCGTTTGTGCTGTGTTTGGAACTCAAGATCGAAGGTTACAGCATTTTGCCCCCGATGATCTCGGCGGTTCTGTTCCTTGTGTTCTTTGTTTTGATGCGCCGCTTTTTCAAAAAGGAAGCGCTTATCGGCGTGATTTCGTCGGCTGCGTATTTTGTCACCTCGGGCATTTCCTTTATCATGCTGTATCTCTTTGCCGATAAGTATTACTTAGAAGATGCGGGATTTGGTTTTTCCGAAACAATCATTGAAGATATCGACGGCGTGTTTGAAATTTTTGACGAATATCTCACCATCAATCTGATCGTGGCGCTTTCGCAAATTGCGTTCTTCGTGATGATGCTCACGATCCTTCGTATCATGAAAAAGCTGATCGATGAGCAGGCAGGCTTGCCGAAAAGCATGGTGGAAGACAAAGACAAAACCGATGCCATGCGCTACCATGAAGAAAAAGCCGACCTTGATGCCAAAAAAGCCCTTCGCAAACCGCTTGTGGCTTTGTTTGTCTTCTCAATTCTCACTTCGCTTTCCTGCGCGGTGTTTCCCTTGCTGCAGGTCTATTTCCCCTCCTTTTTCACCATTGACCTTGTGATCCGCGTGGTGTTTGTGGCAGTTGCCGCGGCGGCGGTTGCCAAGCTTCGCCAAGGCGTTAAGGTCAGGGGCGGACTTGACTTTGAATGATTTTAACAGGCGAGAAGGTGTATCACAAATGAGAAGTGTGAAACGAACCCTTTCGATTCAAGACATATCCTGCTTTGGCAGATGCTCTTTGACCGTGGCACTCCCCGTGCTTTCGGCAATGGGCATTGAAACTGCCATTTTGCCAACCGCCATTCTTTCCACGCACACAGGCGAGTTTAAGGGCTATACCTTTTGCGATCTGACAAGCGAGATCCCGCCGATTACCGCACATTGGAAGAAAGAGGGCATTACATTTGATTCGATCGGAACCGGCTACCTTGGCTCGGATGAGCAGATCAACACGGTTTCGGATATCATTGACAGCTTTGGCAAGGACGCTTTGATTTTCGTTGACCCCGTGATGGGCGACCATGGCAGACTCTATGCCGGCTTTGCGGATGATTTTCCTGCGAAAATGGCGAAGCTGTGCGGCAAAGCCGACATCATTGTGCCGAATCTTACCGAAGCGGCTTTGCTTCTTGGCGAAGCGTATGTCTCGTCGGGCTACGATGAAGCGTATATTCACGGCGTTCTCCGCCGCCTGACAGACAAGCTCGGCTGTCCTGTGGCGGTTTTGACAGGGGTGGTATATGAGCCTACCCGTCAAGGGGCTGTGGCATACGATGCGCGAAACGATAGGTTTTACGAATATTTCGGGGAAAACATCCCTGCCACCTTTCACGGTACGGGGGATGTTTTCTCCTCCTCGCTGTGCGGTGCGTTGACACTGGGCGCCGAACTGACAGAGGCGATTGCCGTTGCGGTGGATTTTACATTGGATGCCATTCGCTATACCTTGCCCGAACGGGAAACCTATTGGTACGGCGTGAATTTTGAAAGTGCACTTTGCGATCTTGCCGCAAAAGCTAAGAAAATCAACAACAAATGATGCTTTTGCTCACCCGGTTCGGGTGAGCAAAGTTTTAGGGTAGGATTTTTACATGAACCAATATTTGATTGCGTGAATGTAAAGTAGGGCTCACGTCTTGCTCCCGCCGCTTGACAATCAAGTTTTGATAAGGCGTATTTGTTTGCTTGCGGCGGGAGCAAGCCCCCGCCCTACAAGTGTACGTGCGTTTGAATAAACAAAGGTGCGGAATACAAAACGGAATTTTGTGAAACGCCGTAGGGGAGGATACCATCCTCCCGAAAACAAACGGATGCGGAAAACGATCAAAGAATGCTGCGCCATAGCCGTCGGTAACTGCGGGATGATGATATCCTCCCCTACGAATAGACATAGGCACATAGATTTTGATCTTTCGGAGTTGCTATGGAATTAAACATTTTATATGAAGACAAAGCCATAATCGTGTGCGAAAAGCCGGTTGGGGTGTTGTCGCAAGCCGATGCACAGGGCAAGGGAAGCAATATGCCTACCTTGCTTTCGGAATACTTTGTGAAAAAAGGCGAGAGGGCAACGCCGTATGTTCTCCACCGACTTGACGCGGCGGTGGGAGGCGTGATGGTGTTTGCCAAAAACGGGAAGAGTGCGGCGGCGCTGTCTGCCCAAATTGCGCGCGGAGAAATGCAAAAAGAGTATTTTGCCATCTGCCAAGGGGATGTGAAAGCCGATCTTGGCAAAGAAGGCGAGCTCTTTGACTACCTGTTCCGCGATGCGAAGAAAAACAAAAGCTATGTGACCGACCGCAAGAGAGCCGGCGTGAAGGATGCGAGACTGACTTACCGCGTGCTTTCATCTCTTGAAACCGAAGACGGCTTGCTTTCGCTTGTGCGTGTGACGCTTGGCACGGGACGCACGCACCAGATTCGCGTGCAGTTTGCTTCAAGAAAGCACCCGCTTGTGGGAGACAAACGCTACGGCTCAACGGTAGCGTGCAAAAACGTGATGCTGTTTTCGGCGTCGATCGGGTTCTGCCACCCGACAAAGGGTGAATCTATGACCTTTTCTCTGCCGCTTCCCGCGGGTGCGGTGTGGGATCGGTTTGCCAAAGTGAGGGATGAAGAGTGAAATGCTGTATTTTTGGCGCGGGGGACTATCACGGCGAACTGCTTGATCTTGCCCGCGATGCCTTTGTGATTGCCGCCGACGGCGGGCTTGCACATACCGAAGCTTACGGTATTGTGCCAAACCTTGCGGTGGGAGATTTTGATTCGCTTGGCGCTTTGCCAAACGGCGTGGAGACGCTCCGCTTTCCCGTGATGAAAGACGATACCGACATGGCGCTTGCCGTGAACGAAGGCCTTGCGCGCGGATGCAACGCTTTCTTTCTGTTTGGCGGTATGGGCGGTCGGCTTGACCACACGCTTGCCAACATGGCACTGCTTTTGTCGCTTGCCCAAAAAGGCATCTCAGCCTATCTTGTGGGCAAAGAGGGTGTTGTCACTTGTCTTTGCGGCGGCGCGTGTTTGGAGTTTTCCCAAACTTGCGAAGGCATTTTGTCTGTGTTTGCGGCAAGTGAATCGTGTGAGGGCGTTACGCTTACGGGGCTTTTGTATCCGCTTGACAAGGGCAGACTTGTGCAGGATAAAGCGCTTGGCGTGAGCAATCATTTTACAGGACAAAGTGCGAGTGTTTCGGTGGAAAAGGGCAGTTTGTTCCTTGTGTGGGACAATATAAACAATCCGTTGCCCAAAAGAAGTTTGTTAAAATGACAAGGATAGTATGATATGAAGAAAACGATCAAAGGCATTATTTTTGACCTCGACGGCACGCTGCTTCTTTCCATGCACGTTTGGGATACCATTGGCTCTACATATCTGCGCTCGCTCGGCATTGACCCCGACCCCGACACCGATGACATCATTAAAGTCAGCACGTTGGAAGAAGCGGCGGATTATTTTTGCCGCCGTTACGCTCTTTCGGTCACACCCGAGGAGATCAGACGCGCTGTTAATGATGAACTTACCTACCAATACCATCAGGTGCTTTTGCCCAAAGAGGGTGTGATGGCAATGCTTGAAAGCTTCAAGAAGGCGGGTGTGAAGATGTTCGCCGCTACGGCGACGGACCGCCACCTGATCGAGCCTTGTCTCAAACGGTGCGGCATTTATGACTATTTGGAAGGAATGCTGACCTGCACCGAGGTGGGAGAAGGGAAGAATAAACCCACCATCTACCGCCTTGCCACCGAGAAGCTTGGCATTCCCAAGGAGAACATTGCGGTGTTTGAAGATGCTTTGTATGCCGCAAGAACCGCCAAGGGCGACGGATATTTTCTTGTGGGCATTTACGACGATTCCATGAAGAATTATCAGGATAAGATCAAAGCCCTTGCCGATTTGTACGTGCCGGACTATCTGAGCGTGGACGTTGTGAAGGAACTTTTGGGGAAATATGATAGCGTACAATAAAAAACTTGTGTCGAACGAGCATGAAAATCTTTTTTGTTGAACAAGTGTTACAAAACACTGTTTAGACCTTTGTGCAAAGTGAACGAAAAAGCGGAGAAATATGTGACACAAATATAAATTTTAAAAAAAGGCTTGATTTTTGGGATTTTCTATGCTATAATCACTACGAACGAAATTTCCATATTAGGAAAGAAAGGAATTTTACTTATGAAAAAACTTCTCGTAGTTGCAGTTGTTGCTCTTCTCGCAATTGCACTTGTTGCTTGCGGCGGCGAAACTGCTACCACCACTAAGGGAAACACAGAGACCACTCCCAAGGCTCCTGTAGTTACCACTCCCAACGGTGTTGTTACCACCACTCCCGACACCGATCCCGTGATCCCCACCGGCACCACAACCACCAAGGGCGATGATCCCACAGTTCCCACCTCTGCTACCACCACTGCTCAGACCCCCGATAGCGACAAGCCTCGCTTCGAAGGTATCGACATTCTGAACGGCGAAGATGCCGACAGAGCGATCAACCCCACTTGGGACCTTCCGAACGCCGGTATGTTCGAAAACCACCACGCTTCTCTTGACATGAACTGGGCATACGTTCTTCTCTTCCAGGAATGCGAAAACGCATGGTACACTGACCTTGTTATGACCATTCCCGATGAAGAAACCGGCGAAGACACCTGGATGATGAACGCTGACTATAAGTGGGTTCTCACCCTCAACGGCGAAGACATGGTAATCGAAAGATTCTCTGTTTACCACGTTACCACCTACGGCTATATTCGTATGGACCTCGGCGCTGACTTCCAGCTCGCTCCTGTTAAAGAAGACGGCACCATCGACTATGAAATCGAACTCCGCATCCTTGATACCACCAAGGACGATGCGCCTGTTTACTATGCATGGCTGACCGACCCCGAATGGAACGGCACTCACAACTTCACTCCTCCCGCTCCTATCGAAATGGTTCCCGATCCCAACCGTGATCCTGAAGAAACCATGATTCCCGGCGCTACCGCATTCTCCGGTCCTGCAGGTTACGATGGCGAAACCTACGTAAACCTCTTTGACTACACCGATAAAGGCGATATTATGGTTCAGAGCAAGCTCTGCTACAACGAAGTTGCTCCCATTGTATGGACCTACGCTGATCCCGTTTACGTAACTTCCTACTCTCTCGTTGGCGCTAATGACGACGATTCCAGCCCCAGCCGTGTTATCACCAATTTCGCTTTCTACGGTTCTAACGACGGCCAGAACTGGACTAAGCTCGACGAACACAACGACGAGCCTCTCACCGAAGCTACCAACTACGCTGAAAGAAACTTCAAGCTCGCTACTCCCGTTGAGTACAGCTACTTCATGATTGAATTCACTCACGAAGGTACCTTCCAGCTCTCCGGTATCCAGCTTTGGACCAAGGAATAATCAAATATTTGATTATCGTTTAACGTTTTGACGTTGAAACGCCCGCACATTCAATGTGCGGGCGTTTTTTTGCGTAGAATACAGAATGCCGAAATTTTTTCGAAAAAAATTAAATAGTACAAGT
>JAFQNZ010000020.1 GCA_017395715.1 Clostridia bacterium
ATATTCGGAATCAAGAAGCCCTCTCCGCCAGCCCTGCGGCTGCCACCTCTCCCATAGGGAGAGGCTTTAAGGAAAATCACCCCTACAAAATCAAATAACATTTGATTTATTCAATCTCACAAACCTGGTGTGTTCATTTTGTGCAACTGAACAAAAATAAAATATCTTCCAAAAGCCTGTAACATTTTGGGGTAAAAATCCGTCTTTAAAGGTGAAGGGGTAAAATGATTGTTTCGAAAGCAACCATTTGTTTGCAAATGATTGCAAAACGCAACCAACAATTTACAAATAGAGGCGATTTTGTGAAAAAGATTCTTATTTGTTTGATCTTGCTGCTGACTTGTGTACTTCTTTTGGCAGGTTGCGGAGCGAGCGAAGAAACGACTGTGGCGAGTACAACAGCAGATACGACAACGCCGGAGAGTACAACGCCTAAAAATCCGTCCGTTACAATCCCTGAAAGCACAACGGTGAAAAAAGAACTCGCTAAGTCGCCCACTTTTTCCGAGGCACTCAAACAAAACGGGTTTGTGGCACGCGACTCTCATGAAGACATTGACAAGCGTTTGCTTCAATGGACGCACAACGGAAAAAGCCTTTCTGAGTATGAAGGCCCGTTGTTGGGCGACGGACCGTTTGGCGGTATGACCCATTATTGGGGTGATGGTGTTTTTCAGTGGAACGTTGAAACGCAGTGGAACGTGGATGAGTCTGTTGTTGACTTCACCAACAGACTTTGGATGATATCACCGATTGACGGTGTGGCAATGCCTTACGGAGTGGGGTTTGATCACACGCTGGCGGAGCTTTTGAAGGTGCTTGGCGTTGAAGCGGATCTTTCTTCCGATGGAGAGATGCTGCTTGAGCATATTCTGATTCCCGATTATGAATCAAAGCTTCTTCTGACCTGCCACACGAATACAGATGGTGGCGCGCGCTCGTATTCGCTCACTTTTTCGGAATACACCGAGGCGATTTGGGAGTTGAATGATGGAGAGCGCCAAGTTCATGCGCTCATCACGGGGTCTGTTGTTCTTGAGTTTGCCTCCGGCACGAATCGGTTGAAAGCGGTTAGCTTTGAAATCAAAGAAAAACGAGTTTATAATGAAGACGCGCTGATAGACCCGCAGACCTTCTCGCTTGCTCTTGACCGCAACGGATTCATTCCCGGTGCGGCAGATTATCATTTTTACGATCTTTTGCTGTATTGTGCCTATGAGGGCAATTCTCTTGAACGCTTTATTGAGGGAAGAGCAGAGAATGATTACGGCTATTCCACAACGATCAAAAGCAACGACGTTGTCTTTGGAAGCAGTACCTACCAAGTGGCTGGCGAGCGAAACGACGAGCGATATGATACAAGCTTGACGTTTCATCTCCCGGTTACGGGACTTGTGATGCCGTACGGTGTTTCGTTCGGCAATCAGCTTAACGACGTTCTTGCGATTCTTGCTCCCTTGTACGAGTCTTGGGTGGAGGGAGAGAATGCGTGGACGATGACGCTTGATCACACCGTGAAAGACGGTTACGAATCGAAGCTCGTATGGATCGATTACAGCCGCACTTCCAATGCAAGTATCGCAAGTTCTACGCTTGTGTTTACTGAAATCTATCAGGCAACTCACGATGACGGTCAAGTTTTTGATGTGACACGAAGCGTGCGTGTTGGTTTTGGTGCAGAAACTGGTATGAATGAAATTACTTTTTCGATCTTGGAAGTTGCTGACACTGTAGAATAAGAATAAAAAAGCCACCGAAAAGGTGGCTTTTTTGATTGTGAAATTACTTCGAAAGTCTTGCTTCGAGAGCGTCGAGCTGGCTCTTGAGCTCTGCGGGAACGGTATCGCCAACGAGATCGTAAAATTCACGAATGTTTGCGATGTCGGCAAGCCAGGATTCCTTGTCAACCGAAAGGAGTTCGTCCATGGTTTCCTTGGAGATGTCAAGACCGGTGGTGTCGATGTCGGCGGTTTCGGGAATATAACCGATAGCGGTTTCCTTGGCGCCTACCTTGCCGTCAACGCGGTCGAGCATCCAGAGAAGAACGCGGAGGTTGTCACCGAAGCCGGGCCAAATGAAGTTGCCGTCGTCATCGGTACGGAACCAGTTTACGTGGAAGATCTTGGGCGCGTTGGGGATCTTGGTGCCCATTTCAAGCCAATGGGTGAAATAGTCGCCCATGTTGTAGCCAACGAAGGGTCTCATTGCCATGGGGTCGCGTCTTACCACGCCAACAGCGCCGGAAGCGGCTGCGGTGGTTTCGGAAGCCATGATCGAGCCAACGAAGGTACCGTGGTTCCAGTCATAGGACTGATATACCAGGGGAGCGGTCTTAGCGCGTCTGCCGCCGAATACGATTGCATCGATCGGAACGCCTTCGGGGGTGTTGAATTCCTTGGAGAGGCAGGGGCAGTTGATCGCTTTTGCGGTGAAGCGGGAGTTGGGATGCGCGCCGCAGGTGGACTTGTCAGCCTTGTTGAATTTGGTGTAGTCCCAAGGATTGCCCTTCCAGTCGATCGCTTCTGCGGGAGGATTCTTATCAAGACCTTCCCACCAAACGGTGTTTTCGGCGGTGTTGTGAACCACGTTCGTGAAGATGGTATCCTTCATCGTGGTGTAAAGCGCGTTGGGGTTGGAGTTGAGGTTGGTACCGGGTGCAACACCAAAGAAGCCGTTTTCAGGGTTCTGCGCCCAAAGTCTGCCGTCTTTGCCGACCTTCAGCCAAGCGATGTCGTCACCGACTGTCCATACTTTGTAGCCCTTTTCCTGCAGGAACTTGGGAGGAATGAGCATAGCGAGGTTGGTCTTGCCGCAAGCGGAGGGGAATGCAGCGCAGATATAACGGGTTTCGCCGCTCGGTTTTTCAATACCGAGGATGAGCATGTGTTCAGCCATCCAGCCTTCTTTTCTACCGAGCCAAGAAGCGATACGGAGAGCAAAGCACTTTTTGCCGAGA
>JAFQNZ010000167.1 GCA_017395715.1 Clostridia bacterium
CTTCATTGCCTGAAGTCCCAGTCTGATTGCCGCCAAAACCGCCGTATCCACCAAACGGATTTCCGTAAAAGCCGCCAAATGGATTCCCATATGCGGACTCTCCATAAGAACCGCCTGTGTTTCGGCATCACGTTTGCGAATATAATGAACGTCGTTGGTAGCCACAGGAGAAATTCCCAATTTACGCGCAATTTTGAGAGCTTCTTCATTCACAATTTTTTGCTCGGGAATGCGATTCGACTGTAATTCGATATAGAAATTCTCTTTCCCAAAAATCGACAGCAACTCTTGCGCATATCGTTCTGCTTCTTCTACATTGTCTTGCAATATAGCTTTGCTGATATGACCCGATAAACACCCGGAAAGACAGACAAGCCCCTCGCTGTGCGCAGAAAGAAGCTCCATATCAATACGCGGTTTCATATAAAAGCCTTCTGTAAAAGCCTTGGAAACGAGTGTGATCAGGTTTTCATAACCAATTTCGTTTTTTACCAAAAGGACAAGATGACAGTTAAAAAAATTCTGATCGCGCTTTTTATCAAATCGAGAACGTTCGGCAACATAAACTTCGCACCCGATAATAGGTTTTACACCCTCTTCTTTGCACGCCTTGTAAAAATCAATAGCACCGTACATGACACCGTGATCGGTAATTGCCACCGCAGTATGTCCGTTCGCTTTGGCGGCTTTCGGTATATCGGAAATACGACAGGCACCGTCAAGAAGACTATACTCACTATGCAAATGCAAATGAACAAAAGCGCTCATATCATTTCGTCCTTTCTTTTAGATTGGAATCAATTTTTCTCTGCAAAATCCACAATGCGCTTCATGCGATGGTTGACACCTGATTTTGTCAGCGGCGGCTCATGCAAAGCTGCAATTTCGGAAAGCGAACATTCGGGGTTTTGATATCGGATCATAGCGGTTGTTTTTAATTCTCCCGGCAGAAGCGATATTTTCCCGTTATCCATCAACTTGCGAATGGCACGCAAATGAACATCCGCCGCACCTGTCGATCGATAGATATTCGAAGCGTCGCAATTCGAACGTCGGTTTTCATTGTTGCGGATCTCACGCATGATTTTGGCGTTCATAAGATCAAGCGCTGCGTGAGGAGCACCAATTACCGTCAAGAAATCTTCAATGCTTTCACTATTCTTAAAATATATAGAAAGACTTCCCTTTCGTTCAGCAAATTTAGGCAAAAAACCGCTTCCGCACAAAATGTTATACACCGCTCCACGCACAGCTTCACTCTTAAAAAGGATTTCAAGATGATACCCTCTTTTATTAGGATCGGAAACCGTTCCGCTTGCAAGGAATAAACCACGCAAAAAACAGGAAAGACACGCATCACAGGCAGGTGCTTCTTGTATGCCTTCAATAAACTCCGTAGCGGAAACAAGAACACTCTGTTTCGGCGCATCCTCCAGCGGCTTCATTTTGTAATACGATACCACCCCGGGCATAACACCGGATGTTTCATAATACGGAATAACACCATACACATGGCGAAACGCCCAAGACATAAGGGAGCTTACCTTTTCGTTGTCGGTTGAAAAGGAAATGATTTGATTTTGAAAATCAGAATGAGAAGCAAGCATACCAAAAAGTAATGCCCTTCTGCAGCAATTTCGTTTCACTTGCAGAGACGCCAGTATGTTTTTAACTTCAGACGAAAAAGACATAACAAATTCCTTTTATTTTTTTATATCTCTGTGCAACACCGTTGTAGCACACGCGGAATTTTGAGAAAGATGTTTCGCAAGTGCTTCAACCAATGTCACAGAACGGTGTTTTCCCCCTGTACAACCAATCGAAATCGTCAGGTGTGATCTTCCGTCCTCAATGTACAATGGAATCAGATAATCGAGCATATCAAATAACTTTTTCTCAAATTGAGTAACGCTTCCAAATGACAAAACATAGTCAGACACCTCAGCATCAAGACCGGTTTTTAACTTTAATCCATCCACATAATATGGATTAGGAAAACAACGAACATCAAAAAGAAGATCCGAATCGGAAGGAATGCCGTACTTAAAACCAAACGACACAATCGAAACCCCAATAATCGGTTTGCTGTTTCCCGAAATAAAAGAAATGATCCTATCCCGACAAAGCGCAATCGAAAGCTTGGACGTATCTAACACCAAGTCAGCATTGATTTTAATGTCTTGAAGCATTTTTCTTTCCTGATCAATCGCTTCATTTAGGGTGTATTGTTTGGAAAGTATCAGTGGATGAACATGGCGACTCTCTTTGTAACGGTTGATCAACACCTCTGTTGTAGCGTCCAAATAAATCAATCTACAAGCTTTTTCGTTCTTTTCTTTAATAGCAGATACAACATCCAAAAGCTGTGAAAAGTCTTCGCAACCGCGAACATCCACCACCAATGCGATCTTTTGGCTTTTTCCCTTTTGTTTCATATAGAGATCAATAAACTGCGGGATGAGCAAAACAGGGATATTGTCAATACAATTATACCCGAAGTCTTCAAGAACACTGCCCGCAACCGTTTTTCCAGCTCCGGACATACCTGTAACCACCACAATATCCATAGTTCAATCTTTCTCCTTAAATATCCTGTTTTTTCATCAGCTTTCCGGTATATAGCGTATTTCCGGAATCAACTGTACACCATAGACAGAATCAATTTTTTGTTGAATCAGTTCAATCAAAGCCAGCACATCGCACGCCGTCGCCCCACCGCGATTCACGATGAATCCGGCGTGTTTTTCGGAGACACATGCCCCTCCGACAGAAAGACCCTTGAGCCCGGCTTTATCAATCAGTGCAGCAGGAATGACTCCCTCTGCACGACGGAAAACACTTCCCGCGCTTTTATCTTTAATCGGTTGTGTCATGGTCCGTTTTTGTTTGTTTTCTGCCATTTTGGCGCGGATTTCGCTTTCTGTTCCGTATGAAAGACCAAGACAGCAGGATAAAATAATCCGATCGCCATCCTGATAAACCGAGTGACGGTAGGCAAAATCATGTTGTGTCATTTCACACACATTCCCGACGGCATCCAGATAACGGCTTGATAAAACAATATCCGACATTTCACCGCCATGTGCGCCTGCGTTCATAAAAACTGCGCCTCCCACCGTTCCGGGAATGCCGCAGGCAAACTCAAGACCGGAAAGCGAATGTTTGGCAGCCTGCATCGAAAGCGAGATCAGAGACGCGCCACATGATACCTTTACGAGAGTATCCCGGAAATCAACAGAACGAATTGCATTCGTCAAAATAACAACGCCGCGAAAACCCTTGTCATCAAACAACACATTAGAACCGTTTCCAAATATGCCGAAACGAATCTCTTTTTCACGAAGAAAAGCCACCAAAGAAATAAGCGCTTCCTCATTTTGAGGAGCCACCAGATAATCGGCATGCCCCCCGATGCCAAATGTGGTATGGGGAGCAAGTCGAGCATCTGTTTGAAATGTAAGACGATTAAAGCTACTTTCTTTTACAAGGTAGTCTTTAAGCATAAATATTAACCTCTAGCAAAACGGTGATATACCTTTTTACCCTTTTTAATAATGATTTCTTTGTCGTCAAAATCTGCAACCGAAACGGTGACATCGGTAGCTGCTACCTTTTCTCCGCAAAGTGTTACACCGCCCTGCTGAATCAAGCGTCTTGCTTCTCCCTTGGAAGGCGCAAGTTTGGCTTTGATCATCATATCCACAACGGTAACCACGCCATCGGTAAAGTCAGCATCGGAAAGAGTGGTGGTAGGCATATCCTCGCTGACTGCGCCTGCAGCAAACACCTGACGGGCAGTTGCAAGTGCCTTGTCTGCTTCTTCTGCGCCGTGAATCAGCTTGGTTACTTCATACGCAAGCACTTCTTTGGCTTTGTTAATTTCGCTGCCTTCGAGTTTGGCATATTCTGCAATCTCGTCAAGAGGCAGGAAGGTCAGCATTTTCATGCACTTAATCACATCAGCATCGGCAATATTTCTCCAATACTGGAAGAAATCGTAAGGAGACGTTTTTTCCGCATCAAGCCATACAGCGCCTTTTTCGGTTTTGCCCATCTTCTTACCTTCGCTATTCAAAAGGAGATTGAAAGTAAGACCAAATACTTCTTTTCCTTCTTTGCGGCGGCAAAGCGAGACACCGCCAAGAATATTCGACCACTGGTCATCTCCGCCAAGTTCAAGAATACAACCGTAATCTTTGTAAAGACGGTAGAAGTCATAGCCTTGCATCAACATATAGTTAAACTCAAGGAAGGTCAAGCCGTTTTCCATTCTCGACTTGTAGCATTCAGCGGAAAGCATTCTGCTGACAGAAAAGTGAACACCAACCTCACGCAAGAAATCAATATAATTCAAACTGAGAAGCCAATCGCCGTTATTGACAAAGTATGCTTTATTGTCGGAAGTGTCAATAAACTTTGCCATCTGCTTCTTAAAGCATTCAATATTATGTGCAATGGTTTCCTTGGTAAGCATTTTACGCATATCGCTCTTGCCGGAGGGGTCTCCGATCATACCGGTTCCGC
>JAFQNZ010000168.1 GCA_017395715.1 Clostridia bacterium
TATTGTACATGATAATAGTCCTCCCGTATGTCTAATATTACAGTTTACAGTTGCTTACAGTTCAAGAACGATCTTGCCGCTGTTGCCCGAAAGCATCAGCTCAAAGCCCTTTTCAAATTCATCGAAGGGCAGTCTGTGTGTGATAACATTGCTGATGTCAAGACCGCTTTGGAGCATCGTGGTCATCTTGTGCCAGGTTTCAAACATTTCTCTGCCGTAGATACCCTTGAGCTGGAGGCAACCGAAAACAATCTTGTTCCAGTCAACAACAGTACCGGGATTCTGAATGCCGAGAAGGGCGATCTTACCGCCGTTGATCATGCTGTCGATCATCGAGTTGAGAGCGCGTCCGTTGCCGCTCATTTCAAGACCGATATCAAAGCCTTCCTTCATGCCGAGCTTCTTGCAAACGTCTTCAAGGCTTTCATTCTTGGTGTTGACAGTAACCACATCGGGGCATACCTTCTTGGCAAGCTCAAGACGGTAGTCGATCAGGTCGGTCAGCACCACGTTACGCGCACCGACGTGCTTGCAGATGGCAGCCGCCATGATACCGATAGGACCGGCACCGGTAATGAGAACGTCTTCACCCACCATACCAAAAGAAAGCGCGGTGTGAGTTGCGTTGCCGTAGGGATCGAAGATCGCATACATTTCTTCGGGGATCGAAGGATCGCAAAGCCAAAGATTGGTCAGCGGAATGCAAGCGTATTCCGCAAAGATACCGGTGCGGTTCACACCAATGCCCTGTGTGTTGGGGCAGAGATGAAGTCTGCCGGCGCGGCAGTTACGGCACTTGCCGCAAACCACATGGCCTTCGCCCGAAACGAGGTCGCCTACCTTAAATGCATTGGTAACACCGTTGATCTCCACGATCTCACCCACCCATTCGTGACCGATGGTCATAGGGGTCTTGATGGTCTTCTGTGCCCAGTCATTCCATTCATAAATATGTACGTCAGTTCCGCAGATAGCAACCTTGTGGATCTTAACAAGGGCTTCACCCTCTTTGGGAGTGGGAACGTCAACCATTTCCATCCAAAGTCCGCGCTCGGGGTATTTTTTAACAAGAGCTTTCATTTTCATAGCAAAATCATCCTTTCGGCCCACGCCAAAAATTATGTAAAATATTTATCATCGGCATTCTTTACAGAAAGAATGTAGGTGTCATTAAATCCGCAGGGCTGTGCGTCCTGCTTGTGTATGGCAAGACCCTTTATGCCAAGGTCTTCCTCGCGGTTGATATAAGTCACCGCAGAATCAAGGGTTAAATAAAATTCAAGCTTCATCAAGGTATCCACATCGTCACGTAAGGTTTTGGCAATGTGGTTGTCTACCGTGTCATGCGAGATCATACTGTAAAGATTAAAGCCGACAGGCTCGCCGTCAAGAAACAAAAGGTTTCCGAACAGCGAAAGCTCGTCTAAATGATCAAGCGCTTCCATCGTTTCGTGAAAGTCACCGTTGTCACTTCGTCTTTCCGCCCAAGTCTTTGTAATCTCTTTGGCAGTCGGCACAAGAGAATAGTCCAGCGGCAGAGATCTGATCTCCCCAAGCCGCCTTGCCTTGTTGACCTTGGCGCGCTGGTAAGTGAACTTCTTCCCTTTCATCTCGATCTGCTCGGTGCGAAGATAAAGGTACTCGCGCGAGGCTGAGTCAAATTCACTGCAAACCGCACTGCCGAACACCCTCTCGCAAAGAAGCTTGTCTTCTTCTCTTGCGTAGTGAAATGAAGCATTCGGGTCGTCTTCCCACACAGCCTTCACAAGAGAGAGCACATCCTCCTCTTTACCGCAGGGAAAAAAGTAACCGCTATTGCTTTTCACCAAAAAAGCGTCACCCCAAAAGCAAACCGAAAGCCCCATTGAGTTACGCCAGAGATACAGCGAAACAAAGGCATGGGAAGAGGCCTTGTGGCAATACGCCGCGCGAATGGCATCGATTCTTTCACGCATATCTAATGAAAGCGGAACAAACTCCATACCATGCCTCCCGATCATCCTTGATTTCCTACCTATTGTATCACAAATTTTCATCCATGTCTATAATCAAAAACAAAAAATTATATTTTTCTCTCAGTTTTTTCTTGTCAAAATAGAACAAAAGTGAGTTGCATCGCCGCAACGGAGGATATCATCCTCCCCTACTGCGTATGTATCTCTCTTCAAAAAAACTCTTGCATTTTTTTCAAAAAACTGTTACAATAGAAGAACGAATACACTTTCCCCTACGAGGTACAGACACATGAACATTATCGCAAAAATTGCCGAGGAACTCGGCATCAAAACATGGCAGGTCGAAGCCGCCGTCGGACTCATCGACGATGGCAACACCATTCCTTTCATCGCCCGTTACCGCAAGGAAGCGCACGGCTCACTCGATGACCAGGTGCTCCGCGCCCTTGCCGACCGCCTGCAATATCTGCGCAATCTTGACGAAACACGCGAAAAGGTGCGTGCTTCGATCGAAGAGCAAGGCAAAATGACCGAGGAGCTTGCCGCCGCCCTTGATGCTGCCGCAACCCTTACCGAAATCGAAGATATTTACCGTCCCTTCAGACCCAAACGCAAGACCCGCGCCTCGGTTGCCAAAGCCAAGGGACTTGAGCCGCTCGCTCTCGCGATATACGAACAAAAGAAAGACAGCAAAGCGCCCATCGAACTTGCCGCCGACTATATCAACGAAGAACTCGGCGTTGCCACCGCAGAGGAAGCGCTTCAGGGTGCATCCGACATCATTGCCGAAATGATATCCGACGATGCCGAACTCCGCAAGCGTCTGCGCTACGTCGCCTTTATGAACGGTCAGCTGACATCCAAAGCCGCTGAAGAAGACGTGGGCGTGTATGAAACCTACGCCGATTACAGCGAACGCACCGACAAGATCGCAGGCCACCGCGTGCTTGCCGTCAACCGCGGCGAAAAAGAAGGCAAACTCAAGGTCAGCCTTGCCTTTGACCGCGCCAAAGCCATGAACATCGTCTTCTCCTGCCACGTCAAAGACGGCTCGCTCTCTACCGACACAGTCATTGCCGCCGCCAACGACGCGTATGATAGATTGATCTTCCCCTCGATTGAGCGCGAGATACGCAACACCCTGACCGATACCGCTTGCGAAAGCGCCATGAAGGTCTTCTCGGTCAATCTCCGCAACCTTTTGATGCAACCTCCCGTAAAAGGCAAGGTTGCCCTCGGTCTTGACCCCGGCTACCGCACAGGCTGTAAAGTCGCCGTGGTGGATGCCACAGGCAAGGTTCTCGATACCGGCGTTATCTTCCCGGTTGAGCAGTTCGGTAAAGTCGCGCAGGCAAAGGTCACCATCAAGAGCCTCATCGCCAAGCACAAGGTTGACGTCATCGCCATCGGCAACGGCACCGCCTCGCACGAAACCGAAGTGTTTGCCGCAAATGTCATCCGCGAGATCGACCGCAAGGTCGCTTACATGGTGGTCAGCGAAGCAGGCGCTTCTGTCTATTCCGCATCCAAACTTGCCGCCGAGGAATTTCCCGATTATGACGTTTCGCTCCGTTCTGCCGTTTCGATTGCGCGCCGTATGCAAGACCCGCTTGCCGAGCTTGTCAAGATCGACCCCAAAGCGATCGGCGTGGGTCAGTATCAGCACGATATGCCCGAAGCCAGACTCTCCGAAGCCCTCTCGGGCGTGGTCGAGGACTGCGTGAACACGGTCGGCGTTGACTTGAACACCGCCTCGGTTCAGCTTCTCTCGCGCGTGTCGGGTATCAACGCAGGCATTGCCAAAAATATCGTTGCCTACCGTCAGGAAAACGGCGCGTTCTCTCAAAGAAGCCAGCTTCTCAAAGTGCCAAAACTTGGCCCGAAAGCCTTCCAACAGTGCGCAGGCTTCCTCCGTATTCCCGAAGGCAAGAATTATTTTGATAACACTTCAGTCCACCCCGAAAGCTACGCCGCCGCCAAGACCTTGCTTGCCGAATGCGGCTATACCGAAAGCGATCTTAAAAAAGCAAACTTCTCCGACATTGATGAAAGAGTTGCCGCCAAGGGAGAAAATGCCCTTGCCGAAACACTCGGCGTGGGTCTTCCCACCCTCAAGGACATCATCACCGAACTCAAGCGCCCGGGACGCGACCCGCGTGATGAGCTGCCCGCGCCCATGCTCCGCACCGACATCATGTCGCTTGAAGATTTGACCCCCGGCATGGAGCTGACAGGTACGGTCAGAAACGTCATCGACTTCGGCGCATTTGTCGATATCGGCGTGCACGAAGACGGACTTGTGCATATCTCGCAGATCTCCTCGCGTTTCATTAAGCACCCCTCCGAAGCCTTGAAGGTGGGCGACATCGTCAAGGTATGGGTACTTGCCGTGGATGTCAAGAAAAAGCGCATTTCCCTCACCATGAAACAACCCAAACAGCAGTAAATTCGCCCAGAAAGGCAGACTTTCGTAAACGAAAGTCACGGTGATTTTTATGGAACAGATGACCTTAGCAGAGCGCCTTGCCGCGCTTCGCAAACAAGCAAAGCTTTCACAGGCAGACGTTGCAGAAAAACTCTCTCTCAGCCGTCAGGCTGTCAGCAAATGGGAGTCGGGCAAAGGGCTTCCCTCGCTCATCGCCTATTCTGTGCTTTCCTCCCTCTACGGTATTTCGGTGGATATGATTCTTTCGGGCAAAGAAGCCGAAGACGATCACACCTTGCCCAAGCTGAAGAACCAACAATTCCATGAGGCTCTGCGCGAGGCAAGACGTCACCGCAAGATCTCGCAGGAATCGCTCGCCCAAAGTCTTTCGGTCAGCCATCAGTCGGTCAGCAAGTGGGAATCGGGCAAAGCCGAACCGGATGCCGACCATCTCATTGCCTTGGCAGAGCTTTTGAAGGTCTCGCTCTCACAGCTTTTGCCGAGTGCCGACACACAGCCGCCTGTGCCCCCAAAAGAGCTTCCCAAGAAAGCACCCGCCAAAAAGCCAATCAAAAAGGAAACACCCGTACAGGTCGAACAGCCAGTCGAAAAGCCGATCGAAACACCCAAAGCACCCGAAGTACCTGTACCGAAAAAGACCCCTGTACCGCAGCCCAAACTCCAAACGGCAAAGCCCGAGCCTGTCAGCCGCCGCCAGCTTTTGCAAGAGCGCGTCCGCCTCGCAGGGCAAAAAGAAAGAGCGGCAAAAGCCGCCCTCTCAAGATCGGGTGTAAAAAAGAAATAATGAAAAAGGGCTTCAAATCGAAGCCCCTTTTCATTACTCGAGTACCTGCACAGCGGATATCACTTATCCAACCGTTACATCGGTTGCCGCAAGCTCTCCGCTTACCAAAGGCAGACCGTTTGCCAATGTTACAGTTACCGTATCCCAAGCATCTGCAGGAACGCCTGTAACAACCAAACCGAAGAGGAGGCATCCGTCCGCTGCTACATACGTGTTGCCTGCTGCAGTTGCGGAACGGTAAATATCCAGTTCCGTAAGAATATCCTTGGTAGCACTTGCAACAACTTCCCCACCCTTGGTAAAGGTGAGAATCATATCCACATTATCATACTCCGCAAACTTTTTGATGTCAGCCGCAATGATAAAGCGGTAGTCGGTAGTACCTTCCGCCCCAGCTCTTGCGGAAACAAATGCAGAAAAGTCATCGGAATCAATTGTGTATGCGTTGGAAGATCCTTTTTCGATTTTACCATTGCTGAAAGCGGAAACATTGTACACACAGCTATCAAGATTTGCGTTGCCCGCAATATCTTTTGCAAGAAAAGGATCTGCCGTTGCAACTGTATCCTTGCCAAGCGTAATTGTACCTTTCATTGTACCGCTTGCCCTAAAAGTAGACTGTGCGTTACTGTCTTTATCGTTAATACCGACCATACCGCCTACAAATACGTTGCCTGCCGTGGTATTAACGGTAATCACACCTTCATTGGTAAAGCCTGTCACATTGGTAAGCGCATTCTTCACCTTACCAATCAGGGCACCAACGTACAGTTCCTTGTTTTCAAACGCGCCGTCAACGGTAAGAGTACCGGTGAAACTGCAGTTGGTGAAAGAAACGTTCTTTTGTCCTGCATTGATGTAACCAACCATACCGCCGATAGCGCCGTTGCTGCCGGGATGATCAATCGCTGTGATATTACCCGCATAGGTAACGTTGCTGAAAGACACGTCCTTGGCATAGCCAACGATACCGCCCGCGTTCAGATCGGTTGCATAGGTCTTGATATCCACGTAACAGGAAACGTTTTCAAACTTTGCGCCATCGGTTGCTTCTTGAGCAATGGCAGCTGCTTTTCTGCGGATATCCTTGCCGGGATTCTCGGTAATTTTGAGTTCAGTTTCATCCTTGGTAGAATAGTCGATCGTTCCTTCAAGAATCAAGTTCTTAACCGTACCGCCGGCAATTTTCTCAAAGAGGGGATTGGTGATACCGAAAAGAGCACATTGCTGACTTCCGTTAGATTCAAGCAAACCTGTAAAGGCGCCTTTGGTGTAAGTGGGCATATTTTCGGGAAGCTGGAGGTCACCGTTTACCTTAACGGTTGCGTTGGGGTTCATGTGAGCAAACACCATAGCAAGACCTTCACCGTCATTGGCAAGATAGCTGTCAGTGCCCATCAAACCCGCGCCGGTGCACTGCTGAAGACCGCCGCCGCAGAAAAGAGGTCTTGACGCATTCACGCCCGAGCCGAGTGTGTGCGAACCTGCAACCAAAGAACCGGTGATAGAGGAAATTCCGTTTGCCATATAGCCGGAAATACCGCCAAAGCTGTATCTGGCAGTGGCTATATTCAAAGTGATGGTACCATCGTTGAGCGCACGACTTACGTCGTTAACCCCGCCTTCCGCACAGCCGAGAATAGAGGCGACGTAAATAAGACCCTCGGAATCACCGTCAACTGTGATGGTAGCGGTTTTGGCAAAAGTACAGTCCTGATAAAGGTTGACACCGCCGTCATTGAAAGCATAAGCGACAATACCGGCGACAAAAGCGCCGGGGGCAATGTCAACGTTTCTGCAGGTTACGTGAAGATTACCTGCATAAGTAAGCTTGGTAAGGGTAGCCATTTCAGCGTAACCGACAATACCGCCTGCATTCGCATTGTATGCCGAAATAGAGATATCAACGTTCGAAATAACGTTTTGAATTTCAGCTCCGCCTATGGCTTCTTTGGCAACAGAACCGATTTTGCGTCCGGCTTCATTGCTTGTTTCGTTATCTTCTGTCACAACGTTGATAAAACCGTTAAGCGTTACGTTTTTAACAACACCGCCGTCAATTACGCCGAACAGAGCTTCAGTAAGTCCGGAAATCGCATGACCCTTACCGTCAAAAGTACCGGTAAAGTTAGCGGGGAAGCTGACATTTCCCAGCGTTCCAAGGTCAATGTCACCGGTTAATTCAAAAGTCGCGCCTGCATTGGCTGCAACCATTTTGGTGCGAAACTCTTCTGCGTTGGAAATGGTAATAGGAGCTTCTGCGTTGACAACAAAGCCAATCACAAAAAGAGAAACCACAACAAGCACAGCAAGAAGCACCGAAAGATGTTTTACTGTTTTCATAAGAATCCTTCTTTCTGAATAAAAAATTAAAAAAGTGTATACGGCATCTGCTTTCAGGAGCAAGATGTCATCGTCCGCCCCGATGCGGCAAGGCAGACGGTACTGCTGTGAAAAAACAACCTCGTACTATTTATAGTATATCACAAAGTTTTTAAATTTTCAACTGCCTTTCAAAATTCAACAAATATATTATAAAAATTATTAAAAATTTTTCTCGGCATTACCCGTCGTCTTCATTCTGTACCGTAAGAGGTTAATCAATAAAATAAAGGAGCTCCTCTCGGAACTCCTTTTTCTTTTACAATATCACAAACATCACGCAAGTCAGGATCGCGAGCATACCGAAGTTAAACAGCGAAAACTTCACAATATACGCGCCCGCCTTGCCGGGGTTGTGGGAAAGATACTCACGGAACGTGATCAAGCTGGCAAGAGAAGCAATCAAAGTACCCGCACCGCCGATGTTCACGCCCACAAGCAGCTCGGCGTAATTGCCGGTAAACTGCGAAAGTAAAATCGACGAAGGCACGTTGCTGATCACCTGACAGGACAAAACACTCACAAGCAGCGTACTTTTTTCAAGAAGCGCCGAGAACGCCTCGCGCACAACATCAATTCTTGCCATGTTGCCTGCAAAAATAAAGAAGAACACAAAGGTCAAAAGCAAGGGATAGTCCACCATCTTCAGCGCCTTACGGTCGGTCACGAGAAGCACGGCAGGAATTACGAAAAGCCCCACAAGATACGGAATGCCGCGGAAGACGATCGCGATCGAAAGCGCAAACAGAAGAAGATACAAAACCGTCTTTTTCGGGTCTAACTTGATGTCCTCGTCGGCAACCGTCAAAGGCTCCGATCTCACAAAAATGAAACAGCAAAGTGTGATCATCGCGATCGAAATGATAAAGGGTGGCGCCATGATCGCCATAAATTCCCCTGTGGGAATGTTGTACTTCGTGTAAAGATATAAATTCTGCGGATTGCCAAACGGGGTGAGCATACCGCCGAGGTTTGCCGCAATGTTCTGCATGATAAAAGTGAACGCCATGTATTTTTCTTTACCGGTTGCCGAAAGCACCAAAAAACCGAGCGGCAAGAAGGTCAAAAGCGCCATATCGTTGGCAATCAGCATCGAACCGATAAAGGTAATATACACAAGCGCCAAAACCGAAAGTCTTGCCGTCTTGAAAAGCTGTACCACCTTGTGGGCAAGCATATAGAAAAAGCGCATATTTTTCAAAGCGCATACCACGGCAAGCACGCAGAACAGGCAGGTCAGGGTCTTAAAATCAAAATAGGTGAGATATTCGGCATCGGGAGGCACGATCAAAGCCGTCGCCAAAGCCGCCGCCAAAGCGATCATCATCACGAGGTTCTTTTTCATAAACGCAAGAACAACTTCCAAAAGATGCGCCCTGTGGTGTCTTGAAATGGCATAACCCTGCTGTACGTGGGTACGGTTCATAGGCAAATACTCCCTTTTTCACAAATTCACACCTGTGTATTTTACCACTTTGAGGCATTCTGTGTCAATCGTCAAAACAGAAGAAATTTGCATACCGAAAGCACCCCGTCTTCGTTTATTTCACCACAAGCGTCATCACAGCGCCGATCAAAGCCCCCACCACCGAAGAAATCACACATTTCACCAGCGTGTCTTTCAAGTGCCTGTACCCCTCTGCCGGCGCGCGCTCAAGCGCGTTCAAACGTTTGCCCTGCTCTTTCTGCTCGGTCAGCATGTGTTCCATGTTCACAGCGAGCTTGTTCACCGAAAGCGCAATCTTGCGAATGCTCTCGTTTTCACACTCGCAGTCACGCATACGATGCTCCAGTGACTTGATCTTGTCCTCATGCCGTGTCAGAGTCACGGCAATTTCTTCACCCGTCATAGACAAATTCCTTTCTTCGTTCCTCCACGGCGGCACTTTGAAGCTCGCTTTGGTAGTTTTCGGGGCGGTGCGCATCGATCATCGAATACTTGCCCCGCTTTCCGATCTTGCACTGTCTTTTTACATGGCGGTAGCCAAAAAGGCGAAACGGCAGATGCGTCACAATATCCCCGCAGTTGGTGATATAGGTAAAATCACGAAAACGCAGTCTTGCCTCACGGGAGATACCGCCCTTGAACACACGCGGCGTACCGAAACCATACCCGAAAAGAGAGCCGGTAAGATCCTCCCTTTTGTGGGATATGTAATCATAGCAAAGCAGCGCAAGCGCCGCCCCGTGCGAATAGCCCACCACCGTGATCTCTTTGATGCTTTCATCTCTCACCGTTTTTTCAAGAAATGGGAGCGCCGACAAAAACGCCGTCAAAAATCCGCGGTGACAGCGGTAGTCTTCCCCCGTCAAGGTATAGGGACGCGAAGCAAAACGAAAGTTGTGCTTCCAATCTGGCAAGCCGTTCGATGCTTCAAAATAGATCACCGCTCTCTCACCGCTTCTCTCTACGGCAAAGCTTGCCTCTTTGTCTGTGTGTATATAATCAGCCGAAAGACACTTGTTAAAATACAAAAGTACCTTTTCAAAATCTGTGGATCCTCTCATTCCGTCCTCCTTTCGTGTCATACGCTTTTTCAGTATATGCTCAAACCGTTATTTTGTTTTGCTTCTTGTGCGCCCTGCCATCTTGTAGCGGTATGCCAAAGCGTCAAAGCCGATCGGCGTTTCAAACACCTCCGCCGAAACCATCGCCTGCTTGGCAAGCCACCCCCGTGTGCGGTCGGCAAGTACCTCGCTCACCGTACTTTCGGGCGAAAACACAAATCTGTCTGCATCGGGGCAAGCCAAAGCATCGTTTGCCACAACAAAACCAACCTCTTCCCAGGGTCCGCCGTCACAGCGCACCGAAACAGTAAAAGCCGAATGCGGCATGCTTTTGGCGCGCACCGTAAGACTTCTCGGCATAGTCCGCTTCAAAAGATGCGGCACACCCATGTCTACGTTTCCCGTGATCAGACACGATGGGTACGCATGCCCGTCAAACGTATAAAAACTCGAGTGGAGCTCGTCCGATGTCACGCTTTGAACCGTATTATTCACAAGCACGCTTTTTCCTTTCATGTCTGTATTGAAGCAGAAAAGATAGCCGTCGGATGTCGAAAAGTATAAACACCCCTCAGTCGAAAGGATGCACGTTGCAGGCGAAAAGAAGCCGCCTGTTTTCTCTCCGCGGGAATCCACAAGATAATATTCTCCATCCTCGCCAAGCGTGTAATACACCGTGATCCCGTCGATAACTGTGCTGTAAACCTCGCCCAAGACAGGCTCTTCTCTGCCAAGAACCCAAAGCCGCTTTCCCGAAACCGTCAAGGACGTCAGCCGCTTGTCATGCACAACAGGGTCGTGCGAGAGATGATGATAACAAACCGCATCGCCGTTGTAATGCCCAATGCCGTCAAGAAAATACCACTCATAGGCAAGCGTACCGTTTTTCTTTTCGGCGATCGAAGCATCCCCCAAGAAGATCTTGCCGTCAATTAGCAGCACAAGATAGCCCTTCCATTCGGTAAAAGCAACACTATTATCATTCAGCCTGCCGAGTAAACCGTCAACATAATATGAACGGTTTTCGATTCGCCCCTCTTCCCAGGCTTTTCCGGGTTTCAGTGCCATCACGCCTCTCTCCGAAAGAAAGAGAGGTTCATCGCCAAAGGTGTACGTAACACCCCTAAACTTCGGTGAGGAACACCAACCGTTGATCTCATACAGCTCATGTAAAGCATCCCCGTTTGAGGCTCGGGTAACACCATACAGCGATCGGTCTTTTACGATTGCAAGATATAACGGATGCACCGCAAACGCCGATACCGCACCCGCCGTATCAAGGCAGGCAAGATAAGCGGTTGGCGCAAACATCAAAGAAGTGTTTTCACGCTTCGGAGTTACCGAATAAAACACCGTGTCGGGCAGTTCGGGATTTCCGCCCAAAAAGACCCTGCCGTCAAACACCGCAGCAAAACGACAAGACTTAACCGCATCGTACAAATTTCCCGTATAATGCGAATTGACAGCATAAAAATCATTCTTACTCTCATTAGCTTTTCCCACGCCGTAACAGCGAAGCGTCAGCTTAACAGCCTCTTTTCGCTTGCGCGGAAGCAAAACGCGTACCGAAGTCATCCTGCCGCTCGTATATTCGGGCGCATAATACGCACCCCTCTCGTCACGAGTCAGCCCGATTTCTTTCCCGTCCAGCGAAACCGAAACCACACGTTCGGCATAATCGGGCAATGAGATCCCAAACGCTTCCACGTCATCGCGTGTGTTGATCCTGCCCGATTCGTCACACACACTCGCAAAAACATAGCGCGTCGGACTGTTGGTGCCTCCCACACTTTGCATATAATACTGTACATACGCCGCCGTGTTCGTTGCCTTGGCCGTAAACCCTTCATTGAGTGCCTGCCCCTCGATCTCCAAGCCAAAATAACACTTGAAGCCGGTAAGCGCTTCGCTCTCTGCACCATAGACCGCCTCAAACGACTGATACTTGCTGTTTTCACAGGGAATGTACACGCTTTCTCCCTGTTCTTTCCAAAAGAAAAGCGTATATGGATGAAAGCTCACCGTGCTATCAAACTGTTCGAGCCAAGCTTCTTTTGTGGCAGGCGTCATGTAAACATCAGTCACCGCCCCGCAACCGTCAAAGGCGGTTTCGTTCACTGCCATCACGGGGTTTTGAAGTGCAAGATCTTTAAGCGCCTTGCATCCTGAAAACGCCTCGCTTCTGATCTCAGGCGCGCCGTGGATCAGTACCCTCTCCAGTGAAGCGCAGCCAAAAAACGCGCGGGCACCGATCACCTTGACCGAAGGCGCAAACACCGCCAGTTTGATGTTTCTCCCTTTGAACGCATCGGGTGCCACGGCAAGAATAGGTAGTTCCTTGCCGTTAAACATAACGCTTTCGGGGATTGCCACAATACGCCGCCCTTCTTCCATACCGTACACTTCAAGGCCGTGCAGCTCCCCGTAAAGACACTCTCTGTAAAAAAGCCCCTGCGATTCTGTGGAAACCTCTTCCCTTTCCACCGTTCTTTCCAGATCAAAAAAGCCTGTCAACATATTGCGTTCTTCATACGGCTCCCCGTCACGGAAAAGCAGCGGAATATACGCTTCGCTATCAGGCGCCTTTCCCAGCGCCACCGCTTCGAACGGCGTCTTCAGTTCCAAGATCCGCTTGCCGTCAAGAAGATAAAAACAGCCGCCGTAGGCAAATCCGCAGGATCGGTTTGCCGAAAGAGAGGCAATCGGAGAGAGCGTCTCACTGAGATCTCGTCTATCGTGCAAAAAGCTGTATAAATAGGCGCCTTTATGCACCAAAAGATAGTTTTCTCTCGTGCCGTCCACCACAAAGTCATGGGAATATATGCCGTATATCTCTCCCGCATACATAAACGATTTGGCAATCATACGGTAGCCCGGCACACTTTCAAGAGCGGCGCCGTCTGCCTTTTCTTTGTCACGGTAAAGATTCACAAGATACGCAAAATGCTCATCATCGCATCTGCCGTCCGGCGCTGAAAAATCCACGCCCTTAAAAAAGTCCTTGGTATAGTTGTATTCCGCGTCGGCACGAATCAGATTTTTCTCGTTTCGCCTTGCTTTGCTGTGTGCCATCCCATCACCATCCTCTCACGTCTTCTACCGTGTCATTTACCGCAAAACGGAATGTGTGTCTGAAGTCTTTTCTTGCCTTCTCGTATCGAGCAAGAAACGCATCCGCGCGTGCATCCTCCGCCTCAAGACAAGCGTAGTACGCCGTCAGAAGCGGCACAAGATATAA
>JAFQNZ010000169.1 GCA_017395715.1 Clostridia bacterium
AGCTTTTGAAGGCGACGCATCTGTTGTGATTACCGCAACTGCTGCTACCACCAAGCTTGTTGGTGTTGAATCCAACACCGATGCAGAACCTATCGTCTATGATATTTCTGTATCGACCTGTCACTTTGACTATGCTAACCCCGTTACCGAAGAACCCGACTGTCTCAATGGCGGTCGCAAGTATGTTAAGTGCACCGACGAGGGTTGCACCGAAATCAAGGTTCTTGAAGAGTATGAGCCTCTTGGTCATGACGAAGTAGCTGCTGAAGCAGTTGCTCCCGACTGCACCAACCCCGGTTCTACCGCAGGTGTTAACTGCTCTCGTTGCGACTACACCACGGTTGAAGAAGTAAAGGCTCTCGGTCACGATGAAGTAGCTGCTGAAGCAGTTGCTCCTACCTGCACCGAAGTTGGTTACACCGCTGGTGTTTACTGCACTCGTTGCGATTACACCACCGTTACTGAAGTAAAGGCTCTCGGCCACACTGAAGTTAAGATTGATGCCATCCCCGCTAGCTGCTATAACAATGGTCATACCGAAGGTTCTTACTGCTCTGTATGTAAGGTTATCCTTGTTATGCCCGAAGTTGTTACCAAGCTTGAACACGTAAAGGGCGAGCTTAAGGCTGTTGATGCTACTTGCACCAAGCCCGGTCTTACCGCAGGTGAGATCTGCACTCTCTGCAACACCGTTCTGAAGGCTCAGGAAGTTGTTGTTAAGGATCACACCTATACTTCCGCTGTAACTGCTCCCACCTGCACTGCTGTTGGTTACACCACCTACACCTGCACTTGTGGCGCAACTTACAAGGATGATATCAAGGCACCTGTTGATCATACCTACACCACTGCTGTAACGGCTCCCACTTGCACCACTATGGGTTACACCACCTATACTTGTGCTTGCGGCGACACCTACAAGGCTGACTATGTTGAAGCTAAGGGTCACACCGCTGAGATCGTTCCCGGAGTTGCTCCCACTTATGGTGACAAGGGAACCACCGAAGGCGAAAAGTGCTCTGTTTGCGATACTGTCCTCTTCGAAGGCAAGGAAATTCCTGCTAAGTCCTCTGCTTGGATTTGGCTCACCGTTATCCTTGTTATCGTTGTAGTCGGCGTTGCAGTTGCTGTTGTAGTCTTCATCAAGAAGGAAATGCTGACCTTCAAAAAGAAGTAATTTCTTTTAACAAAATTGAACAGAGCAAGACATAAGTCTTGCTCTGTTTTTTTGTTATGACTTTTCTTTAGTTGCTGCCGTTCTTGAGGTCGTTTTCGTACTTTTCGACCATCTTCTTTACCATCTGACCGCCGATGGAACCAGCCTGCTTGGAGGTGAGGTCGCCGTTATAGCCCTGCTTCATGGTTACGCCAACTTCGCTTGCGGCTTCCATCTTGAATCTATCGAGAGCTTCTTTTGCTTCGGGAACGAGTTTTCTATTGTTCGATGCCATGTGAGACACTACCTTTCTTTCATCAATCGCAATAAACCGGTTTATTTGATCGTGTTATCATCTATCTGAATTGAGTCGCGGAAAATAGCTGATCTTTTGTTCGCGGTGGCAATTGCCATCGCTTTTCTGCGGCTCTGTTTCTATTATCGCCTGAATGCATCTCGTTATGAGAGTTAATTTTTGGTTTTTGATTGACAAACCGATCATGATGTTTTATAATGAAACAAAGGATGATCGTTTTGCGATTGATTTTACTGAAGGGAAAGGACTTTTTATGCGTAAAACCAAAATTGTATGTACAATAGGCCCTGCGAGCGAGACAAAGGATGTGATGATCGGGCTCTGCCAAGCGGGTATGAATGTGGCACGGCTTAACTTTTCACACAGCACGTACGCGGATCATCAGCGTCGTTTGAATGTGATCAAGGAAGTGCGCGAGGAGCTTGGGCTACCGATTGCGATTATGCTCGATACAAAAGGACCGGAATATCGCATTAAGACCTTTGAGGGCGGTAAGATCCGTCTTTTGGAGGGTGATGTTTTTACCTTTACCACCGATGAGATCGTGGGCAACTGCGAGAGAGTTTCGGTTAGTTACGCAAAGCTTCCGGACGAGCTTTCGGTTGGAGATACGATCCTTCTCAACAACGGACTTTTGTCTTTCTCGGTTGAAAAAATCGAGGGACATGATATTGTCTGCCGCGTGATGTGCGGTGGCGAGCTTTCCGACCGCAAGAGTATGAGTTTTCCCGGCAAGGTGATCAAGCAACCCTATCTTTCCGAACAGGACAAGGCTGACATCAAGTGGGGTGTTGACAACGGTGTGGATTATATTGCCTGCTCGTTTGTCTCTTGCCAGCAGGATCTTCTCGACGTTCGTGACTACCTTCGCGAAATCGGTGCTTGCGATATGGAACTGATTGCCAAAATTGAAAATCAATCGGGTGTTGATCATATTGAAGAAATATGCGAATCCTGTGACGGTATTATGGTGGCGCGCGGCGACATGGGTGTGGAGATTCCCTTTGAGAATCTGCCCGCCATTCAAAAGAAGCTGATCACCAAATGCAGTATGCTCGGAAAACGCGTGATCACGGCTACCGAAATGCTGGAATCGATGATTAACAATTCCCGTCCCACGCGTGCCGAAATTTCGGATATTGCCAACGCGGTGTATGACGGTACGTCTGCCATTATGCTTTCGGGTGAGACAGCGGCAGGCAAATATCCGGTGCAATCGGTGAAGACCATGGCAAAGATTGCCGAAACCACCGAAGAAAACATTGACTACAAAAAGCGTTTTCACAATGCCGATTTTAAGATCCGCAACATGACCGATGCCATTTCGCATTCGACCTGCGGTATGGCAATTGACATTCAGGCAAAAGCCATCGTGGCTTGCTCGCTTTCGGGCATGACGGCGCGCATGGTGTCGCGTTTTCGCGCGCCTGTTTCGATCATCGGTCTGACCACCAACGAAAGCACATGGCGCAAGCTGGCGCTTTCCTGGGGCGTTATTCCTGCCATGTGCGAGACTTTTACCTCGACCGACGTTTTGTTTTATACCGCGAAAAAGATTGCCGTGAGCGAGCTTGGGCTTTCGAAAAAAGACCGCATCGTGATCACGGGTGGTGACATTGCGGGCCGTTCGGGCAACACCAATCTCATTAAAATTGAAGAAATCTAATTTGTGAACTTCTTGTAAATATATCAAAAAACCTGCAATGAAACGGGAAGTTGTTTGTTTATATAAAGTGAAGGGAACATAAATTGCCGTTTTTCCCCCGAAAAGTCAAAAAATTTGAAAAAGTGCTTGACAAATTTCGCGGGGGAGGGGTATAATAGAATGAATATTTTTACGATTAAAAAGGAGAAAGATTATGAAAAACAAACTGATTCTTTTGGTTCTTTTGCTTGTGGCACTTGTTTTCACCTTTACCGCTTGCGGTGATACCGAAACCACCACACCTCTTGAGGGTGATGACGCTAAGGCGGCGTATGATTTTGTATGCGAAAAAATGAACGCGCTTGGCGGCTTTGAAGCGGAAATGCTTGAAGAAAGCAACAATGGTAGCGAGAGTGCTTCGATGGAAATGTCTGTGAAGATCAATTTTGCAAATGGCAAAAAAGGCTATATTACAACCAAGCTTGATGACGCAGGTTCTCTTCTCGACATGACATATTTGGATGGCACGGTATATTGCCTGATGAAATCGTCGGGTATGGAGATCAAATACAAGAGTGCGGATGCCTCTTTGACAGCAGCCTTTGAAGAACTTTTTTCAACCTTTGAAGAAGATGATGACGAGATCGCTTCTGTGGCTTTTGGCAGTCGTGAAAACGGCGTGTACACGCTGAACCTGACCGCTACCGAAGCCACTGCACTTGAATTCATTATGAATGACTTTGAGGACATGGAGATGGATGCTTCGGACTTTAGTCATGTTTCGCTGACTATGACCCTTGAATGCAATGCTGAAGGTTATGTGACCAAGATGATTCAGACGCTTTCTTATACCGTTGCAGGTGAAGCGTACACCGAAACCACAACTTGCACATACAAGAATATCGGCACGCTTCCCGAAATCACAGCCCCTGCCGATGCCGATTCCTACATGAACATGGACGAAATGCAATAAAAGGGGATTGAAAAATATATGGAAAACAAAACTTTGAATCAAAATGAAAATGTGATTGCGGGCATTGTCGGCGCATTCCTGTTTTCACTGGCAGGTGCCGTGGTTTACTTCCTGCTGTATATGGTTGGCTATATAGCTGCGATCAGCGGTCTTGTGGGTGCGGTATGCGCGATCAAGGGTTATGCTATCTTTGCCAAAAAAGAAAGCATCAAGGGCATTATTATCGCCTCTGTGATCTCGCTTTTGGTGATGGTGCTGGCTTGGTATTTCAGCATTTCGTATGAAATCTACGATACCTACCAATCTGCTTTTGCTAGTGGCGAGTTAGATTTCACCGTAAGCTTCATCGAGGCGGTTCGTGTGACGCCTGATTTCTTGGACCTGCCTGACGTTGGTCCTTCCTGCTTCAAAGACCTTGGCATCAGCCTTTTGTTCTGCGTGATCGGTTCGGGAAGTTATATTTTCACCAAGAT
>JAFQNZ010000170.1 GCA_017395715.1 Clostridia bacterium
AGAACGGCAGTGATCACTGAGCTGACAGGTCGTGTCACGATCCAGGACGGCAAGCGCGCCAGAAACGTGATCATTACCGATAAGGCAAGCGGCGACCAGGCGGCTTATGCAGTTCCTTACGGCACAAGAGTGATCGTGAAGGAAGGCGACTTCGTGGTACGCGGTGACGCTCTGACCGAAGGTAACATGAGCCTGACTGACATCACCAAGATCAAGGGTCTTGACGAGGTTTACAGCTATATCATCAAGGAAATTCAGCGCGTTTACCGCTTGCAGTCTGTTGAAATCAATGACAAGCACATTGAAGTCATTGCCCGTCAGATGACAAGAAAGGTCAGAATCGAAAACGGCGGTGACACCGATATGCTTTCCGGTTCTGTTGTGAGCATCACTGAACTTGAAGAAAAGAACGAAGCCATCCGCAACCGCATTGCCGCAGGCGAGCTTGCACTCCGTCCTGCCGAAGCATCGCCCATGCTTCTTGGTATCACCAAGGCTTCGCTGATGACCGATTCCTTCCTCTCTGCCGCATCCTTCCAGGAAACCACCAAGGTACTCACCGAGGCTGCTATTGCCGGTAAGGTTGACCACCTTGTGGGTCTGAAGGAGAATGTACTGATCGGTAAGCTGATCCCCGCAGGTACGGGTATGCAGCGCTACCGCGACATTGAAGTGGATAAGACCGCTGCTCCCGCAGAAGAAACCGAATCGGAACAGAACGACTGATTCATTTGATAAATCCCGAAACTGTGAAAATGCAGTTTCGGGATTTTTTGTCGATTAAAAAGGCGTAAAAGGGAAGGCTTTTCTGACTTTTTTGTTGACAATTTCAAAAAGGTATTGTATAATAATCTTGTTATATGCTACTGTTTTGCAACACAAGGTATCTTGCCGTGTAGAGCATCTTTGGCAGATCAGTGCGGTATTGACCGCCAAGTAAGGAGTAAAGTGTATGAATGATTTTCGTATGGTAGGGAATACCCTTATGAAATATACGGGTAACGAGGATCATGTTTTTGTGCCCGAGGGCGTTACGGTGATTGGAAGCCAAGCGTTTGCATACCATCAGAATCTGGTTTCGGTCGTGCTTCCCGAAGGGGTGGTTTCGATTGCGGAAAAGGCGTTTGACAGCTGTGTGAACCTGACGTCTGTGACAATTCCTTCTACCGTGACTTTGATCGACGGCGGTGCGTTTTTCGGCTGCCGCTCGCTTGACCATGTTGTGATTCCGAGTGGCGTGACCTTTATTGCAGCCAAAACCTTTTTCGGTTGCCGTTCACTCAAAACCATTACCGTTCCCGAAACGGTTCAGATGATTGGCGATGAAGCGTTCAGACGCTGTACATCACTTGAAGAAATGGCAATCGGCGATCATATTACATCTATGGGGAAGGGCGCTTTTGCCGACTGTATTTCGCTTAAATCCTGCTCGATCGGTGCGGGCATTGAATACCTGAGATGGAACACCTTCTACGGCTGTGTTTCGCTGGAAAAGATCTCGTTTACCCCAACCATTCGTGAGATTGAATTCGGTGCGTTTGATTCCTGCCGTTCTCTTGCCGATGTCTATTACAGCGGCAATCAGAGCGATTGGAAGGCGGTTACCGTGAGAAGTCAGCGGAATGAGACCTTCCTTGATGCGATCTACCACTTCAATGTGACCGAGCCTTTGATCGCACCCGCTCACGCGAGTGCAACCGAGCTGAACAGCACAGAACAGCTTTCCTTTGACGTGGTGGAAGAGATTCCGATCGTGGAGGAAGTCAAAGAAGAAGCACCTGTCGAGGCGGTGATTCCCGAACCCGAGGTGAAGGCAGAAGAGCCGGTGAAAGAAGAGAGTGATATTCACCAGATCGAAATGGATCTTGGAGAGCTTTCTTTTGGTAAACCTAAGGGCGATCGCAAGAAAAAGCCTGTTGAAAGAAAGATCCGCACCTCGCAGAAGTCAACGGCGCCCGAAGTGTCGGAGGACTTTAAGAAAGAGTTCTACGAAAGCTTCAAGGCAACGCTTCCCGAAGATTTCAGAGAAACCGTGAAAGCGGCTGCCGAAGGCATGACCGAGGAAAGTTTTGAAGCGCAGAGCGAAGCTTTGTTCCTTGTGCCCGCGCAGGAAGCGTATGAATTTGGCTGTGTGTGCCTTTTCATGGGCAGATATAATTGGGCATTCCGCTCTTTCCTTTCGGCGGCAGGAAAGGGAATTTTGCCTGCTCAGTTCTATGTGGGCAGTTGTTTCCTTTACGGTATTGACACCACGAAGAAAATTGTGGATGCCGCAAGATGGCTGACCAAGTGCAAGCACCACATGACCTACGGCGAAAAAGCGATCGAGCTTCTTGCCATTGTGGACGCCGAGCTCGATAAGCCCGAAAACGCCGGTCTCAAGATCAAACGCGGTAAAAAGTAAGATAGAGATAAAGCCACTTCTTCGGAAGTGGCTTTTTTTGTGTGTCATCCTGAGTGGAGAAAACATCCCGGTGGGATGTTTTCGTAATCGAACTTTTCAAAATCTGCAATAAATTGCGGATTTTGAAAAGGCAAAACGCTTGCGTTTTGAGGATCTACGATATGGAGAGTGGTCAAGCGCCCGAGATCCGCCCCGACCTGCAAGCAGGCGACTTGCTTGCAAGTCGAAGCGCCCTGCGCTACGCTTGGGTTTCGGCGCCTCTTCGCTCTGCTCAAGATGACACGGGCGGTGGCTTTGTTGTCAGAAATCCAACGAATGTTTGAATTTGAAACAATGAATTGATTATTGTTTTTTGGCAAATACATGATATAATACAGTTACACCGGTGATAACATTTCAGGAGGTTTTTATGCAACTGGATTTGGGTCAGAAAATACGCGAACTTCGTCGGCGTGATGGACGCACACAGGAAGCACTTGCCGAAGCTCTCGGTGTAACATCACAGGCAGTTTCCCGATGGGAAGCCGGCGGCGGTTATCCCGATATGGAGATGATTCCGTCAATTGCCAATTATTTCGGCATTTCGATTGATGAACTGTTTGGATACAACAATGATAGAGAAAACAAAATTACTGCGATAATTAATAGGGTTGATTCCTTTGGAATCCAATCTCGTGGTGATGATGAATGGGTAGACGAATGCCTTGCCATTCTGCGCGAGGGTCTTG
>JAFQNZ010000171.1 GCA_017395715.1 Clostridia bacterium
ATTCTCTCGCCGCCCACGTACACTTCTTTGATCGTGTAGTCGGGGGAAAGGCGGACAAAATCGGCGTTAAAGCCTTCTTTGAGTTTGCCGATGCCGTCGAGTGAGAGCATTTCGGCGGGGTTGGCCGTTGCCGCTCTGAGTGCTTCTTCAAAGGAGAGCCCTGAGAAGGCGGCGTAGTTTTTCACGCCATCAAGAAGCTCTAAGGTGCTTCCCGCGATTGCGCCTTCGACGGTATAGGCTTTGCCGTCCTTGAGATAGACGGGGTTGCCTGCGATGCTGTATTCACCGTCAGCGCATCCTGTGCCTTCCATTGAGTCAGTAATCAGCACCACGCGCGAGGGGCCTTTGGCGGTCTTCACAAGCCTTACCGTTTCGGGGGCAAGATGGAAGCCGTCGCAGATGATCTCGGTGTAAGCATCCGACACAAGCCCTGCCATCACGGCACCGCCTGCGCGGTGGTGAAGCGGCGGCATGGCGTTGAAAAGGTGGGTGAAGGAGATCACGCCGCTATCAACAGCCGTCATGGCTTCGTCAAAGGTGGCATCGGTGTGGGCAAGACCTGCCGTTGCGCCGTTTTCTTTCACGGCTTTGAGGAAAGAACCGTCTGTGTCAAGCTCGTAGGATGCGGATACGTGCAGGTGCATATCACCTGCCGCTTCTTTCAAGAGTGAAACCTCTGAAGCGGTCAAGGGTGCAATGAGATGCTCGGCGTGTGCGCCGCGGCGCTTGGGGTTTAAGTATCTGCCTTCCATATGAACGGCAGAATAGCCGGCTTGGCGAATTTTTTCAATCGAAGCGATCAGGTTTTTAAGCGTATCCGATGCCAAGGTGGGCACAACGGTGGTGACACCTTGCTTGGCGTAGAGCGCTTTCATCTTTTTCATTTCATCGAGAGAAGCGGTGTTAAAATCAAAGCCGCCTCTGCCGTGGGTGTGAACATCCACAAGACCGGGGATGATGAGATCAAGTGCTTCATTTGTATCTTCGGTGTCGAAACAGATTTCGGTGATCTTGCCGTTTGCAAAGGCAAGACTGCCTACACAAAAACTGTGGGTTTCGCTATTATAAAGGCGAAGGTTTGTCAGCATCACAGTACGATCACGTCCTCGGGGTGGTTTTTCGTGATGATCTCGCCTGCTTCCTTGTCGGCAAAGATATAGACCTTGTCCGAAACAAGACGGAGAAGAGAAGCGGGCACCTGCGAGGTTACAGGACCGAAGAATGCTTTTTCGAGTATTTCGGCTTTGCCCTTGCCGTTGGCAACGAGAACGATCTTTTTGGCATTCAGAATCGAGCCGCAACCCATCGAGTAAGCATAGCGCGGTACGTCGTCGATCGAAGCGAAGAAACGGGCGTTTGCTTCAAAGGTGCTTTGTGTGAGGGCAACGTGGTTTGTGCCGAGCGAGATGGTGTCGGAGGGCTCGTTAAAGCCGATATGACCGTTCACGCCGATACCGAGAAGCTGAATGTCAATGCCGCCGAGCGAAGCGATGAGGGCGTCGTAACGGGCGCATTCGGCTTCGGCATCGGGGTTGGTACCGTCGGGCAGATTGGTGTTCGCCTTGTCAATATCCACGTGGCTGAACAAATTCTGATTCATGAAGTAAGCGTAGCTCTGATCATTGTCGGCAGTCAGACCGCAGTATTCGTCGAGGTTGACGGTTTTGATCTTTGCAAAGGAGATCTCTTTGTTTTCGTATTTTTTGACAAGCGCTTTGTACAGACCGATCGGAGAAGAGCCTGTGGCAAGACCGAGCACCGAATCGGGTTTTTCCTTGATCTGTGTGCTGAAGAGTTCAGCGGCTTGTGCGCTCATAGCGTCATAATTTTCGCAAACGTAAATTTTCATGGCTTAGATCCTTTCTATGTATTAAACAGCGGCACCGATGATGCCGGCGTCATTTCCAAGGGTTGCGCATACAATGGTGGTTCGCATGCCGTCAGCACCCGCAAGGGTTTGGGCTACAACTTTTTCACGCAAGGGGAGAAGAAGATAATCGCCCTCTGCGGCAACACCGCCGCCAATGCAGATGATTTCGGGCTGTAACAGCTGAATCAGCGAAGAAACGCCGACTGCCAGCATATTGATAAAGTGATCAACAACAGCAGTAGCCGTTTCGTCACCCAGACGCATACCGTCAAAGGCGGTTTTGCCGTTGACATCGTCAAGTGTGGGAGCTAAGGTGTGAAGCGCGCTTTCGGGATGAGCAATCATAGCCTCCTTGGTGTCACGGATGAGTGCGGATGCAGAGCAGTAGGTCTCAAAGCAACCGCGTGCGCCGCAGCCACAGGGTCTGCCGCCGGCTTCGATGATGATGTGTCCCACCTCACCTGCCGCGCCGTTAAAGCCTTCGATGATGGTGTTGTTGAGGATTACACCGCCGCCAACGCCTGTGCCGATCGTTACGGCAATGAGAGAAGATTTGCCTTTGCCACAGCCTGCCACAAGCTCACCGAGCGCGGCGGCATTGCCGTCATTTTTCAAGGAAACAGGCTTGCCTGTCAGCTTGGCAACCATGTCGGCAAGTGGTGTATTGTGAAAGCCGAGATTGGCGGCGCTGTTGACAACGCCGCGACAGATAATGCCGGGAGAGCCGATGCCGATGTGAGCAATGTTATCAAAGGCAATGTTTGCTTCATCGCAAAGCGTGCGGCAGAGGGCGGCAATGTCCTCACAAATGGCTTCTGCTGTGCGGGGAAGGTTGGTTTTGATGCTTTTCTTTTTCAAAATGCAATAATTTTCGTCAACAAGTCCTGCGGCAATGTTCGTTCCGCCGAGATCAACGCCGATGCGATATGTACTCACGGTCTCATCCTCCCTTAAAATATATGAAGATAATCATCTTTCTACTTTATTCTATCATGTTCCTCTTGCTTTTCGCAATGGAAAATGGTATAATGATTGGTAAAATAGAACAATTTGTTCGAATTTCCAAAAGGAGACTCTGCTATGTTTTCTTCACCCGCGATTGCGTCGCTTTTACAGGATCTGCATACCACATCGGGACTTCACATTTCAATTCACGATACGGATTTTCATGAGTTGGTTTCCTGTCCTAAAAATCCGTCCCGATTTTGTGCGCTTGTGCAAAAGAATCCCAAGGCGCGTGCACGCTGTCTTGCCGCCGACAAAGAGGCGCTCGAAAAGGTGCGCGATACGGGAAAGATTCATCTGTATAAATGCCGTTTCGGTCTTTGGGAGGCGGCTTGCCCGCTTTACCGTGACGGGATTTTGGTCGGGTACTTGATGATGGGGCAGGGAAAAGACTCTTCTTGCATTGCCGAACAGGAGATTTTGGATGCGGCGCTCCGCTACACCGATTCGCCGGAAGAGATGAAAGCTTGTCTTGCGGAATTGCCCGCGCTTTCGCGGGAAACGGCAACTGCCTTTTCGAACATTATGACACTTTGCGCCGAACACGTTGCGTACCTCAGCGCGGCCCGTGTTCCGTCGGCAGACCTTGCCGATTCGGTGAAAGAATATATTGACCAAAACATTGAAAAAAAGCTGACGATCCCGCATCTGTGCGCGGTGTTTCATTGCTCCAAATCCACGCTGATCAATGTGTTTCGAAAAAAGGAAGGCATAACGCTTGGTGAATATCTGACCGATCGACGAATGGAAATGGCAAAAGGGCTTTTGCGGCATCGCGATGAGCCGATCGGTGTGGTGGCACGGCGGTGCGGTTTTGTCGATCAGGGATATTTTTCCAAGGTGTTTATGGCAAAAACAGGATGCTCTCCCACCGTTTACAGACAGAGAAAGAAAAAGGATTAAAAAATGCTGTGCGACATTTGTCGCACAGCATTTTTAATTTTGGTTTATTCTGCGCTTTCGATATGGCGCTTTTTGGAGAGTGCCTTCAGTACAAAGAGCGTGCCGAGTGTGAGGACAACGCCGATGGCAAGGCAGATCCAAGCGTTCTGCACAAAGCCCGCGATGACGAACATCACAAAGGAAATGATCGCAACGGTAATGGCGTAAGGAAGCTGTGTGGAAACGTGGTTCAAGTGGTCGCATTCCGCGCCTGCCGATGCCATGATGGTGGTATCCGAAATCGGGGAGCAGTGGTCACCGCAAACAGCACCCGCAAGGCAAGCCGACATACCGATGATCATCAGTTCGGAGGATGCGGGGAAGATGGCGGTAACGATCGGAATGAGAATGCCGAATGTACCCCAGGATGTACCGGTCGCAAAGGAAAGCACACAGGCTACTACAAAGATGATAGCGGGAAGCATATTCGAAAGACCCGAAGCAGCGCCGTCCATCAAAGCGGCGATGAAGTATTTGGCACCCAGCATGGAGGTGACTTCTTTGAGCGCTGTGGCAAAGGTGAGGATGAGGATGGCAGGTACCATGGCAATGAAGCCCGAGGGGATGCACTTCATGGCTTCTTTGAAGGTGGTAAGCTTGCGGAGAAGGACGTAGATGAAGATCAGAACGAGAGCAATGAATGCGCCCCAAGGCAGACCGACGGTGGCGTCGGTATCACCAAATGCGGTGATGAAGTCTGCACCGTCGCTGATACCGCCGATGTGCAGAAGACCGAATACGCAGGAAGCGATCAGAATGACGATCGGAAGAACAAGGTCGATCACTCTGCCTCTTTCGTTGGCAACCACTTCTTCGGATTTTACTCTTTCACCCGAAGTGAAGAGGTCACCCTTGTGAACGGCGTTGTATTCGTGGATGCGCATCGAGCCGTAGTCATAGCCCATGGCGATGATGGCAATCACGAACACGATGGTGAGCAGGGAATAGAAGTTGTAGGGAATAGCGGTAACAAAGAGCTTTAAGCCCTTGCCATCGTCAGCATACTGCGAAACGGCAGCTGCCCAGCTGGAGATCGGTGCGATCATGCAGATGGGGGCGGCGGTGGCGTCGATCAGATAGGCGAGTTTCGAGCGGGAAATGCCGTGTCTGTCAGTAACAGGACGCATCACAGAGCCGACTGTCAGGCAGTTGAAATAGTCGTCGATGAAGATCAGAACACCGAGGGCAAAGGTGGCAAGTGCTGCGCCAACTTTGGACTTGATGTGGGTGGAAGCCCATCTGCCAAAGGCATAAGAGCCGCCTGTTTTGTTGATGAGTGCCACGATCACGCCGAGAAGCACCAGGAAGACGAAGATGCCTGCCGTGCCTGCAACGGCGGTGATGATGCCGCTGTTGGTCAAGGTGTCAAGCACGCCTGTGGCGGTATCGTACACACCACTGAAGGATGTGCCTGCGTAAATGATGGCACCCGAAAGGATACCGATAAAGAGAGAGGAGTAAACCTCTTTGGTGATGAGCGCAAGTCCGATGGCGATGATCGGGGGCAGGAGCGCCCAGAAGCTACCGGTCACTTCGCCTGCGTTCTCGCAGTTTTCACAGAAGTGAGCAGAGCCTTCGCAAGTGGAGCAGTCCACAAGGACGGTCTCGCCGTCGATGGTGGCTTCGACTTTGCCTGTGGCGTTGCCGTCTTTGTCGGTCAGGCAGTCGCCGCAAGCGTCGGCTTTTTCAAGCTCGCCGTGGCAGATGGTGCAGGTCTCTTGCTTGTCGGCGGCGTTTGTCACCAACAGAAAGGCAAGCAGAGCCACGATGACAACAGCCACAACGGCAAGAAGAATTTTTCTTGTTTTGTTCATGATTCTTTTTCCCTTCATTTTTTAATGGTAGAATGGTTACCATAAATTATAACATTTTTCGACGAAAAGTCAATCGAATTTGTTGTATTTTTTTCGATTTTTATAAAAAAATAAAAGTTTTTTCGTTGTTTTTTCATCCTAAATCAGTTTTGAAACCGGGATTGACAGAAACGGGAGGATATGATACAATAAATTCCAAGAGTAAAAAAGGAGTTGCGGTATGGAATTTGTGATCAAGAGCCTGCTTCTTGGCGTGGGACTTGCTATGGACGCCTTTTCGGTGTCGCTTGTCAGCGGTCTTTCCGAGCCGAAAATGAAGGTGGGCAGAATGTGCGGTATTGCCGCCGTGTTTGCGACGTTTCAGGCAATGATGCCGATGATCGGCTGGGTGTGCGTGCATTCGCTGGTTTCGTATTTTCATGCGTTTTCGCCCTTTATTCCTTGGATCGCCTTCCTGCTCCTTGCTTTTATCGGCGGTAAGATGCTGATTGAAGGCTTGAAACCCTGTGATGGGGAAGCGGAGCTTTGCAAGATCGGCCTCGGTATGCTTCTTTTGCAGGGCGTTGCCACCTCGATCGATGCGCTCTCTGTTGGCTTTACCATTTCGGACTATAACATTGTGGAAGCACTTTGGTCAGTCATGCTGATTGCCGTGGTGACCTTTATCATCTGTCTTGTGGGTGTTTTTCTTGGCAAAAAGTTCGGCACTTGCCTTGCGGGCCGCGCGAATATCCTCGGCGGCGTGATCCTTGTCGGCATTGGCTGTTGGATGCTGATCAAGCACTTTTTGGGATAATGGGCAGAATGCATAGGAAAAAGAGAGACTTTTGTTCTTTTTTCGGGATGAAAATTTGAAAAAAGATGAAAAAATATCGCAGAAGGGTATTGACAAATCACTTTTCCTATGCTATACTGTTTAGGCGTTCAAGGGAAATACCGCCTTGATTATGCCGAAATGCCGGTGTGGCGGAATAGGCAGACGCCCGGGACTTAAAATCCCGTGGGAG
>JAFQNZ010000172.1 GCA_017395715.1 Clostridia bacterium
GTACCGCTGATCTCAAGCGAATAACGTATGTTGTCAGCCACAAAGCCTGTTTCCGAAACCGCACTGGCACCATTTTCAAATTCGATCATAGAAATAGCGTTATCTTCCACCCCTCTTGCAGTAACATCGGTAAAAAGAGACTGCACAAACAAAGGTTTTCCGAGAAGCCATTCAAGCGTGTACATCGGGTGTGCACCAAGGTCGATCATGGCACCGCCGCCGCAAAGAGATTCATCGTAAAAATAGGAAGGAAGCCAATTGGCAGAGCTGCCGTTATGAACATTTCTCACGCGCGCATACGTAATCTTACCAAGACGTCCGCTTTCTACGCATTCTTTGGCAAACAAAAGAGACGGACGGGAAAGATGCGGGAAAGAAATAGCAAACTTCACGCCGTTTTCCTTGACAGCGGCTTCAATTCTTCTGGCATCGGTCAATTTGATCGAAAGCGCTTTTTCGGTAAAAATATGCTTTCCTGCCTTAGCAGCTCTTGTCATAAGCCAAGGGTGAAGCGATGTCGGCGATGTGATCACAACAGCCTCAATATCCGATTTGAGAAAACGGTTAAAATCACCGTAATACTGGCAGCCGAATTCTTCAGCCCATTTTTTCCCTCTCTCGGCGCTTTCATCCCAAACAGCAGTCACTTCTGCATCGGGGTAATTCTTAACATATCCTGCATATTCGTTGGCATGTACGTGCCAACGGCTGACAAGTCCTATTTTCATTTCTACCACCTTTTTCTTTGTCTTTCAATATAAAACAGTATATAACAAATCACAAAAAAAAGCAACTGTTTTTTTGAAGCAATTAACACAACAAACACAAAAAGAATTGATTTTCTTCAAAACATTTTTTATATTTTCTTGTTTCAATTGAAGAAATTAAGGTTTTGTCTTTTTTTGTATTGCAAAACAGAAAAATAACAGCTATAATGTAATCACTAAGACTTCTTTTCAGAAAGGACTTTTAAATGAAAAAACGCTTCTATGCCGTCTCCAACGCGCACCTCGATACACAGTGGAACTGGACCATTCAGTACACCATCAGAAAATGCATTAAAAACACCCTTGAAGAAAACTTCCGTAACTTCAGACAAGCTCCCAAATATCTCTTCAACTTTGAAGGTGCCTTCCGATATAAATTGATGCAAGAATACTATCCCAAGCACTATGAGATGGTAAAGCAATATGTTGCCGAAGGCAGATGGCATCCCTGCGGTGCGTTCTGGGATTCCTGCGATGTCAATGTCCCTTCCTCCGAGGCCTTGATGCGTCAGGCACTCCTTGGCAACGAATATTTTGAAAAAGAGTTTGGCATTTTCACAAAAGATATTTTCCTTCCCGACTGCTTCGGCTTCAGAAGCTCCCTGCCCTCAATTGCCAAGCACATGGGTCTTAACGGTTTCTCCACACAGAAGCTCACATGGGGCGTCGGTTGCCCGATTGTGAATGAAGACGGTAGCGTTTCCCGCCCCGAATTTGGCAAGCACAAACGCCTTGACCTCGGCAAGTGGAGAGGTCCCGATGAGTCTGAAATTTTCGTAGCCTTAAACGGCGGCACATACATTTATCAATTCCCGGAAGAAGATACTCCCGTCAATCAGCGCGAGTGGATTCTGAAAGCCATTGAAAAAAATCAGGACATTTCCGGCTTTCCGTGGCGTTCCATGTACTTCGGTGTCGGCGACGAAGGCGGCGGCTGCTCAACCGAATGTGCTAAGATGGTATCCGATGCGGAACTTGCAAGTGACGGACTTTACGAAGTTAAAAACGCTTATTCTTACGAGATCTTTGATGATCTTGAAAAAGAAGATACTTCCGCTATGCCCACCTATAAAGGCCATCTCCATATTCCTCACGGCTTTGGTGCGCTCACTTCTCATACCATCTCCAAACGCTTCAACCGTCTTTGCGAAAATCTTGCCGATGCCGCAGAGCGCGCCTCGGTGCTCGCTTCGGTCTATACCGATAAAGCCTATCCGCAAGAAAGACTCAATGACGCTTGGAAGACCTTCCTGTGGCATCAGTTCCATGATGATCTGACGGGCACATCGATCTGCGATGCGTATGTTTTCTCTCACAACGACTATGCCATTGCGCTCAATCAGTTTGCCGCTGAGCTCGGTGCATCGGTAGAAGCTGTCTCGGAACTGCTAAACACCGAAGTAGACGGCACGCCTGTCGTACTCTTTAACCCCACAGGCAAACAGCGCACGGCAACTGTAAAAGCAGACATTGCTGTTGAAAGCAAATTTGTCAAAGTCCTTGATGAAAACAAGAACGAAGTACCCTCTCAGATTTCGGTCATTAACGGTAAAAAGACCGTTATCTTCTCTTCCAAGGTCGATGCCGTTGGTGTTGCTGTTTACTCGGTTGTTCCTTCGGATACGCCTTATGCCGGAGAAAACACACTTGCCATCAGCGAAAACACACTTGAAAACAAATTCTACCGCGTTACCGTTAACGAAGATGGCGACATTGCTTCGGTGTATGACAAAGAGCTTGACAAAGAACTTCTTTCTGCTCCCTCCCGTCTTGAAATCTCGCCCGACAACAGTACGGTTTGGCCCTCTTGGGAACTCTGTTTTGAAGATAACGCCCTTGAACACGCTTTTGTCAAAGATAACTGCAAGTGCGAGATCGTTGAAAACGGTTCCGCAGAAGTTGCACTCCGTATCACCCGCACATACGGCTCCAGCACATTCATTCAGACCGTTTCGCTTTCCGCCACCGAAAAAGTGGTTACTGTCGATAACTATGTCGATTGGTTCAGCCGCAACTCGCTTTTGAAAGCAACCTTCCCGCTCACCGCATCCAATCCTTACGCAGAATTTGATGTCGGTCTTGGCACAGATAAAGGTGAAAACACCACCACCTATCCCTATTTCCAGCACTGTGTTCACACCTACGCTGATCTCACCGACACAAGCGGCGACTTTGGCGTTGCGATTCTTAACGACTGTAAATACGGCATGGACAAGCCTGATGACAACACTCTCCGCTTAACACTTATCCATACACCCGTTGAGCCCTACGATAACGAAAAATCGAATCAGGACTGGCAGGATTTCGGTAGAAACGAATTCCGTTACGGCATCACATCCCACAAGGGTGAAAGAGATGGCGTTGCACTGATTGCCGATGAATTCAACAAGCCTGTTCTTCCCTTCGCAAGCACCAAGCATAGCGGTGCATACAATAAACTCTCGCTTGTTGAATCGAACAATCCCGAAGTTCTCATCCGTGCTGTCAAAAAAGAAGAAGACGGCAACAGAATCATCGTTCGTCTGCAGGAAATGTCGGGCAAAGATACCGCCACCGAACTGCGCTTTGCTTGCCCTGTTGAATCAATCGTTGAAACAGACGGTTACGAAAGAGAGATCGCACCGATTGCCAAGAATGAAAACACCGCCGAGATTGCACTTTCGCACTTTGCACCGAAAACCTTTGCTGTTACCGCCAAGCAGACCCAAACGGCACTTGGCAGAACCTATACACCCATCGAGCTTGCCTATACTCACAAGCTGACAACAAGAAACGATGTTTTTGATTCCGATTCTGACGTGGCGATTCCCGCCGAATTGTTTGTAAAAGAGATCACCTCTTCGGGCGTTCCGTTTGTTATGGGAGATGCTGATAAAAACAATGTTCTGCTTTGCGACGGTCAGACAATCAAGCTTCCTTGCGATACAAAAGAGCTTTATATTCTGGCAAATCTTGCACACAGACCTAAGAAATCTCTCGAATTCCAAAAGGACGGCACACCCTTCACACTCAACATTTCCAATATCTTGCATGGTGTCGGAACTTGGGATATGATTGCCAAATCCAACACCTGCTACCTCAACCGCGACGAGATCGCTCACGTCTACACCCACACTCATGACAAGAGAGGTGACAAAGCGTATGAATTTGCCTATCTCTTCAAATATGCCATCAATGTTGACGGTGTTAACGAGATCACACTTCCCAAGGGCAAAGAAATGCTTCTGTTTGCCGCCACAGCTTCAAACACCCAATCAACAGCAATCGAAGCTTGTCCTCTCTATCCCGTTGCCGAAAAAGTTGAAAAGCCTGTTCATACCCTTACCGTAGAAGGCACCGATATCAAACTCACCATGGAGGAAGGTAACTACGCGCTTATCACAGCGCCCGATACTGACCCCAATTCCCTGTTTGACGCTTGGGTAGGTGATGCGGTCAAGGCAACCAACGGCATGGTCGCTTTGGTTTGTATGCCCGAAGAAGACACAACCCTTTCGATCAAACGCCGTTATCTTGGTAACAACCTCACTTACAAAAAGCCTGCAACGGCAAGCAATTCCGAAAACGAGGATGAA
>JAFQNZ010000173.1 GCA_017395715.1 Clostridia bacterium
GCGGATCGTGCCGGAAAAGAGCAGGTTCTTTTGCAGTACCATAGCAACCGACGAGCGAAGGGCGTCGAGATCGTATTCGCGCACATTGTGACCGCCAACGAGCAGCTCACCCTCGGTGACATCGTAAAGGCGGGGGATCAGCTGAACGAAGGTGGTCTTACCCGAGCATGTACCGCCCAAAACGCCGACAGTCATGCCCGATTCGATCTTGAGATCCACATCCGAAAGGGCGTATTTTTCGGCGGCGGCAGAGTATTTGAAGTTGACATTTTTGAACTCGATCGAGCCGTCGTCAAGTTCTTTGCGCGCATTTTCGGGGGATTTGAGGGTGCTTTCCTCGGTGAGGACCTCGTAAATACGCTTGATCGATTCTGCTGACATGGTGAACATGACATAGATCATCGAGATCATCATGAGCGACATGAGGATCTGCATACCGTAGGTCAGCATCATTTGGATCTGACCCACGCCGAAAGCGGCGTCTCCTGTGACGATCAGCTTGGAGCCGATGTAGAGCACGAAGACCATGTTGGCATACAGGCAGATGTTCATCAGCGGATTGTTGAGCGCTACAATGCGCTCGGCATAAGTAAAGTCGCGGCGGATGTTATCCGACGCTTCGCCGAATTTCTTTTTCTCGTATTCTTCGCGCGAGAAGCCTTTGACCACGCGCATACCGCGCACGTTTTCTTCGATCGATTCGTTCAAGCGGTCATACTTGCGGAACACACGGCGGAAAGCCGGCATGGCAAAGCGGCTGATGGTGAAAAGACCGAAGATCAGAATCGGGATGACGACCACGAATGCCATGGCGAGAAGGCCGCCCTTGATAAACGCCATGATGATGGCGAAGACAAACATCAGCGGCGCGCGCACCGCAACGCGGATGAGCATCATGTAAGCCATCTGCAGATTGGTGATGTCAGTCGTCATGCGCGTGACGAGCGAGGATGAGGAGAATTTGTCGATGCTTTCAAAGGAATAGGTCTGCACCTTTTCAAACACATCGTGGCGCACGTTTTTGGCAAAGCCTGCCGAGGCTTTGGCGCTGGTGTAGCCGGCAATACCGCCGCAGGCAAGCGAGGCAAGCGCCATGACAATCAGCAAAGCACCTTTGCCGATGAGGGTGGGCATATCGGCAGAGCCACGTTGCAGGGTGTTGATCAGATCTGCGGTGATGCTGGGAATGAAGACCTCAAGCACCACTTCAAGGACGATGAAGAAAAGCGTAAGGAAGGTTGGCTTTTTGTATTCTCTTACGCATTGGGCAAGTCGTTTGATCAAGGGGTGTCTCCTTTCGGTTTGGATATACTCTAACTTTACCATTATAAGTCTTGTTTGTGCTGTTTTTGTGACCTTTTTGTGACTGCATTGTAAACAAAATGCAGAGTGGGAAATGAACATATCTGCAACCCGAAAATGGTGCATTATTGTGAAATGGGAATTGATTGTCAAACGGGTCGTCGCCCTGAAAGGGCAAGCGTCAGCCCCCTACCGGTTTTAGCGCTCGTTGGTTTAATCAAATTACAAGTTTTATCCCTGTTTGTTGGCGGGAGGATACCATCCTCCCGCTATGATTCGGTATGGTCAAAAGAAACGGGAGTTTAATTTTGGCAACAACAAATTCAAACGATAAAGATCATTTTTTAAAATCCTCTTGACAAAACTGTCTATTCGTGATAGACTAACCATAGAGTCTATTGATGATAGACAAAAAGAAAGGTGGGCTTTCGTAGAGGAAAGCCATGGTGATTGTTATGGAAGAATTGAAACTCGGCGCGGTGGAAGCACATTTTGCCGATCTTGTTTGGCAAAACGAACCGCTCAGTACAAAAGAACTCGTTCAGCTCTGCGAACAAGAGCTCTCGTGGAAAAGAACCACCACCTATACGGTACTCAAAAAGCTTTGCGAAAAGGGAATCTTCAAAACCGAAAAGAGCAGGGTATCCTCTCTTATTTCAAGGCGTGATTTTTATGCCATGCAGAGCGAAAAATTTGTGGAAGATACCTTTGACGGCTCACTCCCTGCATTCATTGCCGCCTTTGCTTCGCGCAAGAAACCGAATGCGGAGGAAATTGAAGCGATTCGCCGTATGATCGATGCCTTTAAGGAGGACTAAGTTTGAAAATAAATTTTCAAACTTACGGTTTTGTGGCTTTCGATGGCTGAACACCATCGATTTTGCCGAGCAAAACCAGCCCCAATTCCCGAAGAGAGGTTATAAACATGGAAGCTGTTTTTTTGCATATTCTCAATATTGCCATTACGGCAAGCTGGCTTGTGCTTGCCGTCTTGCTGTTGCGCTTGGTTTTGAAAAAAGCGCCCAAGTGGGCAACCTGCCTGCTGTGGGGCATTGTGGCACTGCGACTGCTGCTGCCGTTTTCGCTTGAAAGTGCGCTCAGCGTGATTCCCGATGCCGAGCCGATTCCCGAAAGCATTATCATCACCGGGACGCCCACCGTCAACAGCGGCTTGGAAGGCGGGGATCAAGTACCGGGTGAAGTACCGGATCAAGTGCCGGATTCTGTGATTTCGGGCTCACTTGCCCCCGTGCCGGGAGATAGCGTGGATCCCGTGCAGGTGCTTGTTTTGGTGGCAAGCATCGTGTGGCTTGTCGGCATTTTGGTGATGCTTTCCTATGGCGCGTTTTCCTATTTTCGCTTAAAACATAAGATGCGTGCCTCAATTGTAAAAGAAGGTCGCGTCTATCTTTGCGATCACATCGACACACCCTTTATTCTTGGCATCTTCCGTCCGCGCATTTATCTTCCCTCAGGCATGGCGGAAAGTGAAATTCCTTACGTGCTTGCCCACGAGGAGGCGCATTTAAGACGCAAAGACCACTTGTGGAAGCCGCTCGGTTTTTTACTGCTTTCGGTCTATTGGTTCAATCCGCTTTTGTGGGTGGGCTATATTTTGCTCTGCCGCGACATTGAAAACGCCTGCGACGAAAAGGCAATCAAGGATAGCGATACCGCCTACAAGGTCAGCTAGTCCGAAGCGCTCCTTGCCTGTAGCATTCACAGAAGAACCATCATGGCGTGTCCGCTTGCTTTTGGCGAGACGGGTGTGAAAAGCCGCATTCGCGCCGTGTTGCACTACAAAAAGCCCGCCTTTTGGGTGATCGTGGTTGCCATTCTCGTTTTGATCGTCACCTGCGTGTGCTTCTTGACCAACCCTGTGACCGATCAGGATGAAACGACAACCGCGCCTTCCACCACGGAAACGCCTGTTACAACGACACCTCAATGTGAAAATACACCTCTTACCAATACGCCCACCACAACGACGGCACCCACTACCACCATTCCCACCACACCCGAAAAACCCGATGCGTGGAAAGAAAAGGTGGTTTGGGAAAGCTTGAAATACGGGTATGACGCCGACACGGACATGTATCAGATACGCATCATTGTTCAGGATATCCACGGTGTTGGACAGAAAAATGCCGATGCCGCCTTCGCCAAAAAGTATGGCTTGTATTACAGTGGAAAGTATTATTTGTCCTATTATATGTTTGACATTGATGCTACAATGGAAGAGATTGAAATGTATGCAAGGCTCGAAGAGGTGAAGTCGATCGAATATCCTCTTCCACCCTATGTTCCGACCCCGGGCATCACCGTCGATACGTATTTGGATAACGCATGGTGGCAGGAAATTCAAACCATGCACGGTATTACTGATACCGAGAATGCCGACGGCAACAAAAGCTATACCTTTGCTCTTACCATCAACATCGGCAGCAATCTTTTTCCCGTTCTGCCCATAGATCATCCCACGCACCCCGGTGTGCCTACGCTCCAGTTTACCACGGCAGAGGGTGCATTCGTTTTCATCAAAGATATAAACAAAGATGATGATTACACAAGGTATCAGGTCACCAATTGGCAAGTCATGGGTCAAAGCGAGCTACGGTTTGAAGCGGCAGGCTTTGTTGCTGAAGAAGACGGTGAATATGATATGTATCTCTTTTTTGTTATGCCGGAAGGCACGCCTTACCCCGGTGAACGCTGCTATATCTGGGCACTTGAAAAGCCTTGGACACTTAATTCTTAGTACCAACCTGAATGAACTCTCAAAAGCCCCGATTTCGGGGCTTTGTTTTTTGCGATGCGCTCGTTTGTTCAACCAAATTACAAGTTTTATCTCTGTTTGTTGGCGGGAGGATAGTATCCTCCCCTACGGCGGGTTATATCAATTTTGTTGGCGGGAGGATACCATCCTCCCGCTATGATTTTGAATCTTTCAAAATAGGAAGATCGGTTGACATGAACGCGACTCTTTGAAAACCTATTGCAATCCCCAAAAGATTGTGTTAAAATACAAGGGTGAAATTTTTGGAAATTCCTTTTCTTTGAAAGGGGGAATTGGCTTGCTGTTTGGCAAACACATCAACCGATATTACATCAAGTATCTGCCCGCGTTTCTCGGGGGCATCATTGCCTTACTTTTGGTGGACTACATGCAGCTTGTGGTGCCTGAATTATACCGCACCGTCATCAACGGCATGACCTATGGCACAGCGGAGCTTGACGGGGTGACTGTCCCGTTTGACATGGCGTTTTTGCTTGACCACGTTTGTCTGCCCTTGATCCTTGTGATCGTGACGCTTGTGCTTGGCAGATTCGTGTGGCGTATCTGTTTTTTGGGTGCCGGCGTTGGCATGGAGACCCGCTTGCGCGGCAAAATGTTTGACCGTTGCAAAGACCTCTCGCCGCAGTATTACCAAGTAAACAAGGTAGGCGGTTTAATGTCGCTTTTCACCAATGACCTTGACACGGTGCAGGAATGCTTCGGTTGGGCGGTTTTAATGTTCTGCGACGCCGCGTTTCTTGGTGTGATGGCGCTTGTGAAGATGTTCCGCATGAGTCGTTTGCTTGCTGTTTTTTCGATGATACCGATGGCTTGTATGCTGTCTGCTACCTTGATTGTGGGTTGGTTTATGACCGAAAAATGGAAAAGAAGACAGGCAGCGTTTTCCGCCCTTTCTGACTATTCGCAGGAAAGCTTTTCGGGCATTGCGGTGGTGAAAGCCTTTGTGAAGGAATCGATCGAGCTTTGGAATTTTAAGAAACTCAACCGCGAGAATGAAAAAGCCAACGTGCGCTACACGAAGGCTTCGGTGCTTTTACGCGTGAGCATCACGCTGTTCATTGAATCGGTGATGTGCGTGATCCTCGGCTACGGCGGCTATCTTGTGTATGACGGCAGATTCAACGCCGGTCAGCTGGTGGAATTTATCGGTTATTTTACCGCAATCGTTTGGCCTGTGATGGCAATTGGCGAACTGATCGAGCTTCGCTCGCGAGGCAAAGCCTCTCTCAAACGCATCAGCGAGCTGCTTGATGCCAAGACTGACGTGATCGACCGCGAGGGTGTACACGATGTGGAAACCTTGACGGGCGACATTACCTTTAAGAACCTGACCTTCCGTTATCCCGACGGGGAGATGGATGTGCTCGAAGATGTTTCTTTCCATATCAATGCAGGGGAAAACGTGGGCATCATTGGCAGAACAGGCTCGGGCAAGACCACGATCGTGGATCTGCTCCTTCGCTGTTACAACGTGCCGGACGGCTCGATCTTCCTTGACGGACACGATGTGAATGCGATTCCGATCAAAACCGTTCGCAATCATGCCGCCTACGTGCCGCAGGATAACTTCCTCTTCAGCGACACGATTGCAAACAACATTGCCTTTGCTTCAGACAGCGACGATTTTGCCGAGGTGGAGAATGCGGCGCGTCTTGCCGATATTGACAGTAACATCAAGACCTTTACCGAAGGCTACGAAACAGTGCTCGGCGAGCGCGGCGTGACGGTTTCGGGCGGACAGAAGCAGCGCATTTCGATCGCCCGCGCTTTGATGAAGAATCCTGCCATTCTGATTCTTGACGACTCGGTCTCGGCGGTTGACGTGAAGACCGAAAAGGTGATCCTTGACAATCTCCGAAATCTTCGCAAGGGCAAGACCACCATTTTGATCGCGCACCGCGTTTCAACCGTGGAGGGCATGGACAAGATCTTGTTTGTGGAAGACGGCAAGGTGATTGCGGTCGGCACACACAGCGAGCTTCTTGAAAGCTGCCCTGCCTATCGAAGCACAGTTGAGCTGCAAAAGCTTGATGAAGAAGGGGAGGTGGCAAGCCATGTATGAGTATTTTCCGCTTTTATTGGTAGGCGGTGTGGTCGGGCTGTTTGCCCTTGTGTTTATCATTGCCTACTTTTCGATCAAGAACAGAAAAGAAGCCATCGGCTTTGACCGCAACATGAAGGACTCGGAGATTGCAAAACGCCTTCTTGTGTATGCAAGACCCTACAAGTGGAATTTTGTGCTGGTTCTCTTTATCATGCTCTTTTCGATTGCCTACGACATTGCGGCACCGCTTTTGGTGGGTGAGATTGAGCGCATCATTGCGGGGGACTTTGCCCTCTCGCATCTTTTCACGCTTGTGGCGATTTACGCAAGCATTCTTTTGGTTTCTCTCGTTGGTACCTACTTGCAGGCTTTGATTCTGCAAAAGACGGGACAAAAGATCATTTCCGCGCTTCGCACCGATCTCTTTTCCCACATTGAATCGCTCTCGCACGATCAGCTTCACAAAATTCCCGTTGGCAAGCTTGTGACGCGTGTGACGAATGACACCGATGCGATCTCGATGATGTTTACCAACATTCTTGTGGATCTTGTGAAAAACGTCTTTTTGATCGTAGGCGTTCTGACCGCCATGCTGTGCGTGAATTATCAGCTCACGTTGATGGTGCTTTGTTTTGTGCCGTTTGTGGCGCTTTTCACGGTGATCTTCCGTAAATTCTCGCGCAAGGCGCACCGCAAGGTCAAAGACGGCACCACCGCGATCAACACCTTCTTGTCGGAGCATCTTTCAGGCATGAAGATCATTCAGATCTTCAACCGCGAGGAGCGCAAAAAGGGAGAGTTTGATGCACACAACCGCACCCTTGGCAAGGCAAAGAGAGAGCAGATCTTTGTGTTCGGCATCTTCCGTCCGATGGTGTATATGCTGTATATTTCCTCGGTGCTTTGCCTTTTGTACCTCGGTGGCAGAGGATACATCAAGGATTCGTCTTTCCTCGGTCAGACCTTGACCGCGTCCACCGTGGTGACCTTCTATATGTACATATCGAAGTTCTTCAATCCCATTCAAACCCTTGCTGAGCAGTTCAACCGCTTGCAGTCGGCGTTTGCTTCGGGTGAGAAGATCTTTACGATCTTTGATATGCAACCTGAGGTGGTAGATGAGCCCGATGCGATCGAGCTTGACACCGTCAAAGGCGAGATCGAATTTTCGCACGTGTGGTTCTCGTACGTGCCGGGCGAATGGGTCTTGAAGGATGTGTCTTTCAAGGTAAAAGCAGGCGAGACGGTTGCGTTTGTCGGCTCGACCGGCTCGGGCAAGACCACGATCCTTTCCTTGATCTGCCGAAACTTTGACATTCAACAGGGCAGTATTACGATTGACGGCGTGGATATCCGCAAGATCAAGATTTCCTCCTTGCGCCGTCATTTCGGACAGATGCTTCAAGACGTCTTTTTGTTCTCGGGCACGGTGCGCTCGAACATTCTTTTGGGTCTTGATGGGGTATCGGATGATGAAGTCATGGAAGCGTGCCGTTACGTGAACGCCGACCGCTTCATTTCGCGTCTTGGTAAAGGGCTTGACGAAGAGGTAAGGGAGAGAGGAAACAACTTCTCGGCAGGGCAAAGACAGCTTTTGTCCTTTGCGCGCACCATCATTCACAAGCCTTCGGTGATGATTCTTGACGAAGCAACCGCCAACATCGATACCGAGACTGAGGTTTTGATTCAGGATTCGCTTGAAAAAATGATGAATGTTGGTACCATGCTGATGGTGGCACACCGACTTTCCACCATTAAGAATGCCGATAACATCATCATGCTCTCGCACGGCAGAATTGTGGAAGAAGGAAGCCACACAGCGCTTCTTGAGAAAAAGGGAAGATACTATAAGCTGTATCAGCTACAGTACGAGAATAGGAAGTAAAACAAAAATCGGAGAATCGCAAGGTTTTCCGATTTTTTTGTTTGGTGTGTGAATTGAATTTGTTTCATGAAATCAGCCAAACGCCTTGATTTTTGGGAAAAGCGGTTGTATAATGTGATTACCAAGCAAAATGTTGTCTTTTTCTTTGGCGACGTGCGGAGTTTGCTTTTGAGGCGTTAACTTCGGTTAGCGCTTTTTTTATCTTTCAGAATTGGAGAAAAAAAGAGATGAAATCAATCACAAGAGTCAGTATTTTGATTTGTCTTGTTTTGGTAGCGTGCCTGCTCGCTTTTACGGCGTGCGGTGAGGGGGCGCCTGAAATAACCCAAGCCGGTACAGTAACAACAAATGTACCCGAATCAAGTTTGCAGCCTGAATCGAGCAAGCTGCCTGAATCGAGCAAGCTGCCTGAATCGAGCAAGCAGCCCGAATCGAGCAAGCAGCCCGAATCGAGCAAAGTGCCTGAATCGAGCAAAGTGCCTGAATCGAGCAAGCTGCCTGAATCGAGCAAGCTGCCCGAATCGAGCAAGCTGCCTGAATCGAGCAAGCTGCCTGAATCGAGCAAGCAGCCCGAATCGA
>JAFQNZ010000174.1 GCA_017395715.1 Clostridia bacterium
GTTGATCCCGTTGGCGCTTGTATCGGTAACCGCGGTATGCGTATCAATAACATCGTTGCCGAGATCGGCGGCGAGAAGATCGACGTGATCAAGTATAGTGAGCAACCCGAAGAATTTGTTAAAGCGGCACTTGCTCCCGCTACCGTTAACGATGTTGTGATGGACAGCGAACGTTCCTGCCAGGTTTTTGTGGATAGCGAGCAGCTTTCTCTTGCTATCGGCAAAGAGGGTCAGAATGCACGTCTTGCGGCAAAGTTGACCGGCTTTAAGATTGATATCAAGACCACCGTTTAATCGGAGGGAACAGAATGGCTGAAAGCGGCAAAAAAGTAAAAAAAGTTCCGCTCCGCAAATGCGTCGGATGTATGCAATCATTCGAGAAAAAAGATTTGATTCGTGTGGTTCGTTCGCCCGAAGGGGAAGTATCGTTGGATTTTGGCGGAAAAAAATCAGGCAGAGGTGCGTATGTTTGCCGTGATCTTGCCTGCCTTAAAAAGGCGATTAAATCCAAACGGATCGAGAGAAATCTGGAGTGCAGTATTCCGGATGAAGTGTATGAAAGACTTGAAGGTGAACTGTTAACGAATGAATGATAAGGTTATGTTAACTCTCGGACTCGCAAAAAAGGCGGGGAAGGTCATGTCGGGAACCAATCTTGTTTCGACATTTATCCGAAGCGACAACAAGCCGTGCCTTGTTGTGCTTGCAAAAGATGCTTCTGATAACACCAAAAAGCTGATTCAATCAGCATCAAGGCATCACAAGGTAGTGTGTCGTATGACACATTACAGTATGGATCAGTTTTCTGATGCCATAGGGGCATCCAACTACATTTCGTGCATTGCAGTTTTTGACAAAGGTTTTGCTGATTTGATTGTATCGCGTCTCAATGAGAGCGAAAATGAAGAGACTCTTCAGGGGGTGTAAACAATGGCAATGGTAGGATTTAAGATAAACACGCTTGCCAAAGAATTGAATATGAAAAGTAAGGACCTCACCGAGGTGCTTGCCAAGAACGGCTTTGGTACAAAAGGCTCTTCCGCCGCATTGAGCGATGAAGAATTTGGCTTTTTGATGGATTACCTTACCCGTAATCATCAAACCGCAGATTTGAATTCTTATCTTTCGGGCGAGACTTATGTCCGCGTAGAAACCGAAGAAAGAGTTCAAAAGCGTCTCGCCGCTGAAAAAGCTGCCGCTGAGAAAGCTGCCGCCGAGAAGGCTGCTGCTGAGAAGGCTGCTGCCGAAAAGGCTGCTGCTGAAAAAGCTGCCGCCGAGAAAGCTGCTGCTGAGAAGGCTGCTGCTGAAAAGGAAGCTGCCGAAAAGGCTGCTAAACTTGCGGCACAACAGGCGCGTCAGAAGCAGAATGAGCCGAAGGACCGTTTTGCAACGCCTGTATCCTTCGATAAGCCTCAGAACAAGAAGGATAACGAGAAGAAGAAGCCCGAAAAGAAGCAGGAACCTGCGACCGTACAAAGAAAGGTGTCGCGTGAGGACAATGCGCCCGCGGTGGCTTCGAATATTTTCGGACACAAAGCCGGTACCCGTGTGGTAGATACCAGAACATCTTCTGTTGACCTTGCGAAGTACGACGAAAAGCTTGAGAAGTACAGTTCTGATGTTCCGTACGAATCGCAAAAGCAGAAATTCAAAAAGCAAAATAATAAACCCGGACAGACCGGCGGAAAGGGCAAACCCGATCCCACCGGTTATAAGGGCGGATATAAAGCGAATCCCAAAAAGGGTCCTCAGCCGAAACAGCCTGTGGTTAAGCAGCAGCTTTCGATTGAAGTTCCGGATGAAATTACGGTCGGCAATCTTGCAACCAAGCTGAAGGTAACGGCAGCTGAAGTAATCAAGCGTCTCATGATGCTTGGTATTATGGCAAACGTTAACCAGGTAATTGATTTTGATACAGCAGAATATATCGGTACAGAACTTGGTGCCATTGTTACCCGCGAGGTTGTGGTAACGATTGAAGAAAAGCTCTTTGATACCGAAGAAGACAGCGAAGTTGCACTTGTTGAACGCGCACCTGTTGTTTGTGTTATGGGTCACGTTGACCA
>JAFQNZ010000175.1 GCA_017395715.1 Clostridia bacterium
CAAAGCCCGGCAAAACATCGCTCCGTAATATCTATCTTGAGGATAAATACCTCCCTCAGCTTTCAGCACAGATCAAGCTGTACGCCGAAGCAGGCGGTGATATCATCACCACCACCATCACCGAGGATGCTTGGAACAACCAGACCACCGACCCCTATCCGTCGATGGTCAAGTGGACGAAAGCCAAAGACGGCACGTGGAAGTTTGACTACACCGACTTTGACAAATGGGTCGCTCTCAATATCGCAAACGGTGTTGACGGCAAGATCCGTTGCTATTCGATTGCCGCCTGGAACACTAAGATCATCTACTTAAACGAGGCAAACGGAAAAAACGCCCTTGTCACCGCCACCACGGGAAGCGCCACATGGAAAGAGATGTGGCGTGCATTCTTGACCGATTTTATGAAGCACGTCAAGGAAAAAGGCTGGTTTGAGATCACATATCTTGCCATGGACGAGCGCAGCACCGAAGAGATTGCCGCCGTTGTGGATCTTGTCAACTCGATCAAGGACGAAAACGGCAAGAGCTTCAAGATGTCGATGGCTGTCAACCGCACCCATTCGATCGCTTATTTCGACTACTTCGAAGACCTTTCGATCTCCTCCTCACAGCGCAATAATCTTGGCAACTTGGTTGCCGACCGCGCGGCAAAGGGTCTTTCCACCACCTTCTATACCTGCGGTGCTACAGCAGGTTCCTTGCGCAATCAGCCCTATGAAACAGTCGATTTCTTCTACTTCCTTTACAAAAAAGGATGCGACGGCTATCTGCGTTGGGCGTTTGACGCCTTCCCTGACGAGCCGCTGAAGGACACGTTCCATTGGAAGTTCGTGGCAGGCGATGAGAATCTCATCTACCCCGACCCGATCGAAGAAAACGCAACCGTGCGCTCTTCGGTACGCTATCAGATCATGATCGAAAGCTACAAAAACATCTGTGCCCTTGAAACACTCGCTTCCCATTCTGCAGAAGGCGAAAGCGGCGTGAAAAGGCTTGTGAACAACTTTGGAGGCTACTCTGCTAATATGCAAAACCAAGCCAAAGTCGTGGAAAACGGTGTGATCAACCTCGCCAAACAGCTTCTCAACAAATAAGTATCCCAAACGCCCTGCCGCACAGCAGGGCGTTTTTCAGACTTTAAAAATATTTTTCAAAAACCTATTGCTTTTTGAAAGAAGATATGCTATAATTTTCATGTTGTGAAAATCAACGGGGCATTAGCGCAGTTGGGAGCGCGCCACAATGGCATTGTGGAGGTCACCGGTTCGAGCCCGGTATGCTCCACCAAAAAAACAAGGACACCTTTTGGTGTCCTTGTTTTTTTGCTGCAGCCCAAACCGCGAAGAACCGTTCAAACGCTTCGCGTTTGATCGTTTTGCGGTTTGAACTGAAACAAATATAGTAAATTATCACCGCAAAACTTGGTTCTGAGCCCGTGTATGCGTAACACCAACCGCTCAAATGCGAAGCATTTGATAAAGTTCGGCGCTCGATTACAAGCAGATTTGCCAAACCTCAACGCCGAACACGCCTCACGAGCCCGGCATATATCATCAAATCTTCCCTTCTTCCGTTGACTTTTCCCCAAAATTCGGTTATACTATTCTCACTATCCTTGGGAGGTTATCATGTCCTATAAAGCCATTCTTTTCGATCTTGACGGCACACTGCTCAACACCCTCGACGATCTTCACAACAGTGTCAACCGCACAATGTCCGCTTTTCACTTTCCGCTTCGCACAAGAGAGGAAACCCGTCTTGCGGTGGGTGACGGCGTGGGTATGCTGATCACACGGTCGATCCCAAACGGACAAAACAATCCAAAATTTGCCGAATGCCTTGCCGCCTTTCGTGCCGATTATGCCGAACATAACCAAGTGCTGACAGCACCCTACGAGGGCATCCCTGCGCTTCTCACAACGCTCTGCGAGAAAAACATTCGCATTGGCGTGGTATCGAATAAATTCGACAGTGCTGTCAAAGCCCTTTGCGCCGATTATTTCGGACAACTTGTGGAAGTTGCCGTCTGCGAGCGCGAAGGCGTCAGAAGAAAACCCCACCCCGATTCCCTCTTTGCCGCTATGGAAGCGCTTGATGTTCTTCCCGAAGACACTCTGTACGTCGGCGACTCTGAAACCGATGTGGCAAGCGCCAAAAACGCGGGCATTGACTGCCTTTCGGTGCTTTGGGGATTTCGCGACAAAGAAACACTTTTGCAGGCAGGCGCGATGTGCTTTGTCGGTGCGCCAAAAGAGATCCTTGCATTGATATAAAATTTTCATTTGGTGTCGTAGGGCGCACGTCTTGCTCCCGCCGAAAAAGCAATCAAATCTTGTAAAACAATAATTGATTATCAAACGGCGGGAGCAAGCCCCCGCCCTACAGCAGCAGTCCGCTCAATCAAAAAGCACTTGTGATAAAACACAAGTGCTTTTCATTATTATTTCTTCTTATGCACGTGGGAAATCTTTTCGTACACCTCGTAGTCAAGCATTCTTACCATATCGTCAAGCTCGTTGTCGCCCATCACGGTGGTTCTGCCGTTTTCATACTCTTGATCGATGAGTTCCTTCATCTTCACAACAAGCGGATGGCGCTTGTCGATCACATACTCGTCTCTCAATTTGTAATAGCCATTGAACCAATGTGCCACACCGGCAAGACCGCTGTGCGAATCGACCGCAACAGTCGCGGGTCTGCCGAGAATCTTCTGTGTGTTGAAGATGTTGTAGATCTCCTCGTCCTTCAAAAGACCGTCGGCGTGAATACCGGCTCTTGTGACGTTGAAGTTTCTGCCCACAAAGGGAGTCTTAGGCGGAATATCGTAACCGATCTCTCTTTCAAAATAATCGGCAATTTCGGTAATCACCGAAAGATCCATACCGTCTGTCGTGCCGCGCAAAGAGGCGTATTCAATGACCATTGCTTCAAGCGGACAGTTACCGGTACGCTCACCAATACCCAGCATCGAGCAGTTCACGCTCGAGCAGCCGTAAAGCCATGCGGTCGAAGCGTTCGATACCACCTTGTAGAAGTCGTTATGTCCGTGCCATTCGAGCATTGCCGAAGAAACGCCGGCATAGTGCTGCAAACCGTAAATGATACCCTGCACCGAACGCGGGAGCGCTGTACCCGGGAAGGAAACGCCGTAACCCATGGTATCGCAAGCGCGGATCTTGATCGGCACGCCTGCCTCTTCGCCAAGCTTCACAAGCTCGGTGGCAAACGGGAGCACAAAGCCGTAAAAGTCGGCACGTGTGATATCTTCAAAATGGCAACGGGGACGGATACCATGCTCAAGCGCGCTCTTGATGATACCAAGGTATTTATCAAGCGCACCCTTGCGGGTAAGACCCATCTTGTTGTAAATATGATAATCGGAGCAAGAAACGAGAATACCCGTCTCCTTGATTCCCATCGACTTGACAAGATCAAAATCCTTTTCGTTGGCGCGGATCCATGTGGTTACCTCAGGCGCTTCAAAACCGAGGTCAAGACACTTTTCCACCGCGCGTCTGTCCTTGGGCGAGTACACAAAAAATTCACTCTGTCGGATTAACCCCTTAGGACCGCCCAGCTTGTGAAGCAGTTGATAAAGATCCACGATCTGATCCACAGTAAACGGAGAGGTCGATTGCTGACCGTCACGGAAGGTGGTATCGGTGATCCAAATCTCCTCGGGCATATTGATCGGTACGTTGCGGTGATTAAACGAGATCTTCGGAATCGAATCATATTCAAACAGATTACGATATAAATTGGGTTTTTCCCTTTCCTGAAGTTCATAATGGTAAGCTGCCTGTTCCAAGAGATTGGTCTGATCCGAAAAAACAAGGCTTCCCTCATCGTTAATGTAATTTTTCAGCGACATTGTCTGTTTCCATCCTTTCTTTCGTGTTTTCTGCCATAGGGAGATGTATCTCCCCGCCCAAAAAGCAAAAGGAAAGTACAACTTGCCATGATAGCATTCTATATCGTTTTACACAATCAATACAGTTTTACATAATATAGGGTATATTATAGCCAAAACAGACACTTTTGTCAAGCGATTTCGGCAAAAATCCAATTCACGCGCCAATCATTTTCGTCGCGTGGGATAAGCGCGTCTGCGGCGTTTCTTTCTACCGGCTTTCGGAAACAAAAGCACAACTGCCAAAACCGCAGAAAATGCAGCGAGCAGTACCAAAAGCCGCGTGCCAAAAGAAAAAAACTGGCTTTTTCCGAATAAAGAGGTCAAAAACGGAATCAAAACAAAGATTCCGCCACCCGTGAGCGCACCGAGTACTCCCGTGCCGCTTTTGCGGATAGCGATAGCACAAACCACAGCACCCGCGCCAAGTGACACAAACGCAATCGGCAAGACAGCCGACGAAGGGTTTTCCAAATACAGCGCAAGCCATGATAACAGCGCTGTCATCAAAAAAGCCGTAAGATGCCCTGTCAGCGCCGAGCGAAGAGAGCGCATCATCAAACGATAAGTCATAAAGTACCGCCTTCGTTTTTTGATACATCTCTATGCGGCTTGTCAGGCGGATATGCAACAAGAGAAAACAAAAAGGGATAGAGTGCATCTCTATCCCTTCAAGTCGCTTTTACAAGAATCAGCCTTCGGTCTTTTCGCTCTCTTCAGCGGGCGCTTCATTCGAAACTTCCTCTGCGGGAGCTTCAGCCTTCTTGTTCTTTTTCTTCTTGCCCATTTCAAGCTTCTTGGCTCTTTCAGCTTCCATAGCCGCTGCCTTTTCAGCAGCTTCTGCTTCGGCTTCAGCCGCTCTCTGTGCGGCATAGGCTTCTCTTGCTGCTTCGTTGGGAACATCCACGCAACGAACAGCCGACTTCAGAATACGGATACGGCATTTGTCTCTGCCGGTTTCGATGATGCAGGTTTCTTCTTTGATGCTGGTGATCTTGCCGATGATACCGCCGATGGTGGTGATCTCGTCACCCACAACAAGGCTGTCACGCATATCCTGGATCTGACGCTCCTGTTTTTTGCGGGAACGGCTGCTCCACCAAAGAATCAGGATCATACCGCCGATCAGAATGAGAGGCATAAGAAGCGAACCGGCTGCAGCGGGCTGTGCTTCTGCCATAAATGCAATAGAATTATAAGACATAACATTACCTCCAAATTGTAATCACAATAGATGTATTATACACAAAACACACACCTTTGTCAAGTCAAAAAAGACCTGAAAAAGAAATATGTGTGAAAAAGAATTGAAAATTATCGTCTTTTTCAAGAAAAGAAGGCAAACGGTGAACGAGGCGCTGTCTCCTTCCAAAAAAACGGGCGGTTCTCGTGCGAGGCAAGGTACTCACTTCTCAGAATCGCGCACTTCCCCACATCCTGATATGCCCCCTTAACATAGATCGCGTCGCGCTCAACACCTTCAAACACCATGCCTTTTTTCTCCATCACACGACGCGAGGCAGCATTGCCCGGCATATAGCGTGCCTCCACACGGTGAACTCCGAGATTGCAAAAGGCAAAGCGCAAGATTATCTCCACCGCCTCACTCGCAATACCGCGCCCCCAATAAGCAGGAGACAGAACATATCCGATCTCGGCTGAATGATTGACAGGGTCAAGACGGGTAAAACCGCAGGTTCCGATCATGCGCCCGTCTTCTTTGCAAACAATGGCAAAATCAAAAAAATTGTGCGCCTTGTATTGTCGCATCACCTCATCGAGATAGCGTTTGGTATAAGAAAGCGACTCATGCGGTTGCCATAAAAGATACCTTGTCACCTCGGGATCGCACGCATAGTCATACATATCCTGCGCATCGGTTTTGGTAATCTTACGCATCACGATCCTGTCCCCGTTCAAAACAGGATTAGAATCCATAAAGAAAAGAATCTGCTTCATCTGCTACCTCATTTTGGATCAATCTTCTTTCTTATTATACAGCAATCTGATGGGTAAATCAAGTTATTTTCGCTTTTACTTCACGGGAATTTCAGAAAACAACTTGCAATACGATCGAAACTGTGCTATAATAATAAAAGTTTTGGAAAAGCGCATTTTTTGCGGCAGCTTCGCATATTCATAACAGTCTCAAATGTCCTTACCTGTGAGGCTCTGTTATGAAAAATTTCTTACGTTTGGTTCGCCGCAACCGCCCCTTTTGGTGTGCCGTACTCGCTTTTCTTTACGGAATGTCTTTGCTCGCCGCACTCGGCAAACACCTGCCGCAGCCCGACACCCTTCCGATCCGATCGGCACTTGCCACACCGCAACCCGCCCTTTCTTTTGTTGCCGACTATGCCAAAGAAGCAGAGCTTTTTCTTCCCATGGTATGCCTTTCGCTTGCGGTATCGCATCCGCTGTTTGTCTACGGCTTCCTCTTTGTCCGCGGACTTTTCTGCGGCTTTTCTGCGGCGGCTCTTTTTTGGTGGGGCATCCCCCTTTCGTTTTGTTGTATCTATCTTGTTTTGCATATTTCGGTTTTGGTTGCCTATACTGCCATGGTGTACTGTCTGTTACCCGCCATTAACAACCGAAAACCCCTCACATTCGCTTTTCCCTTTTTCTTTTATGCGGGCATTATTTTTCTCTTATGTATCATCCGCAACCTCGTTTACTATCTTCTCTTGAAGTAAAAATAAAGTTTGTTCAAAAAGGAATCATGCCGTGAAAAAAAACAAAAAAAGCCGTTTCAATCTTTACGATTGGCTGTACAAGCGCAATCACAAAGAAGAAGAGGATGACGATAAGGACGAACCGCGTACCTTTCTCTTCTTCTTCAAGCTGTTTGGCCGCAACATCGGCCGTCTGCTTTCGATCAACCTCTACTTTGTATTCGGAAACATCGCGCTCTTTATGCTGCTTCTGATGCTGACAGGCGCGATCGGACCCAACTCTTCCGCCCCCGCAAGCGATTTGTTCGCACCGCTTTACGGCGCGGCAGTTGCCACCGAATCCGCAGCAGATGGCTCATTTGCCATCAATATGCTGCTGTCGATTCACGGAACGCTCACCGAGATCTCGGTCATGACACCTCTCATGCTCGCCCTCACGATCGTTGCCGTTTCCATCTTTGCGCTCACCTTCGGTCCGGTTATGACAGGTCTTTCGATCAATCTCCGTAGTCTTGTCAAGGGCGAGCCGCTCTTTATGTGGGGCGATTTCTGGCACGCCATCAAAACCAACCTCCGCCAAAGCATCATCCTCGGTGTTATGGATATCGGCATCATTTTCTTACTCATTTACGGTGCTATTTTCTACTATCAGAACATGGGACTTTTCGTCTTCAACGTCTTCTTCCTCTTCACGCTGGTGCTTTTTATCCTTTACCTGTTCATGAGAAAATACCTGTATCTGATGCTTGTCACCTTTGAGCTTTCGATTCCCAAGCTTTTCAAGAATGCTCTGATCTTCTCTATCATCGGCGCAGGCAGAAACATTCTTTCTTCCCTCGGCTGTCTTGCAGTCATCCTCTTTAACCTCTTTGTCTTCGTCACCTTTATGCCGCTCGGTCTCATTCTTCCCTTTATTCTCACGATCGGCACCTGCCTCTTCATCGACGCTTATGCCGCATGGCCCAAGATCCAAAGCATCATGATCGATCCCTACATCGGCATGGATGATGACGAGTACGAAGACTAAATTGTGTACAAGCTGTAAACTTTATCAAAAAGCACTTCCCAAAAAAGACATTATATGATATCATATAGGATGTGTCTGTCTATTTCAAGTTAGTGAAATGACAAAAAGCATTTTCAATCCAAAGGAGATAACAATCATGAGATCCACAAGAATTATTGCACTGATCATGGCAATGGTTATGCTCGCAGCAGCTCTCGTTGGATGCGGTAGCGCATACGACAATCCTGCTGACTATCTTGAGCTTCCTGCCGACTTCACAAAACTCACCGTCAAGTACGCCGACCTCAAAAAGGAAATCGACGACCAGATCAAGACCACTCGCGACAGCTACGCAGGTCAGGTTTTCGAACCCGTCAAAGGTGACGATGCCGTAATCCGCAATGGCGATGAAGTATACATTTCCTTCAAGGGTACAGCCGATAAAGAGCTTACCGACGCCGTAAAGGAAAAGCTCACCAATGAAGACTTCTACCTCACCATTGGCAAGAACGACACCACCCTCCCGGTTGACTACACCAACAAGAACGACAACAAGACCGACAACGACAAGGATGCCGAAAAGGTTGAAGTTGCCGGTATCGAAAAGCAGCTCATCGGCAAGAAAGCCGGTGACAAGCTCACTCTCAAAGGTAAGTTCTCGAACAGCTACGGCACCGAAGACCTCAAGAATGTCACCGTTACCTACGAAATCGAGATCAAGGCAGTTGCCAGAGTCAGCGTTTCCAAGGATCACAAGGTAAAGGTTACCTACACCGTTACCGACAAGAAAGACAATGTTAAAGACATTCTCCTTCCCGTGATCACCAAAGCCCCCGAAACCACCAAGACTCCCTCTACCGAAACCGCTCCCGTAACCACAACGACCGCGCCCACATCTTCCACTGCTCCTACCACCACCGCCAAAAAGGCTACTTTTGCTGAACTCTTCCCGAGTGTAACCGACACTTCCAAGGCAACCGAGCTTGACTTCAGCAAGACAACCACAGCTTTTGCTTCGCTCTTTACTTTGGCAGATCTTCTTCCCTATTTTGAAGGCACCAACCTTTATCAGGAGTTTGCTATCGAGCTGACCGTTCCGGAAAATGCAGCTGACAAATATGCCGACTACCTCGGTAAGCCCGTATACTATTCCTTCAAGATCGAATCCACCACCTCGACTCCCGAATGGACCGACTATTTCATCAATAAGGCTACCATTGGTCAAAAACACGATCATGATCACGACGAAACATCTGATCATGAGGAGATGTATTTCTCAACCACCAAGGCTTACGAAGAATACCTTGACAAGGAATTCCGCAAGTCTCTTGCTTACGAAGCCATCCTCGAAGCTTCCAAGGTAACCAAGATGCCCAAGGACGAATGGGAACAGAGCTATGAAAACTACCTCGAACAGTATGTTCTCGAATACCTTGAAACCAAAGATACCGACCACGATCACAATCAAGGTCACAGTCTTGAAAACTACACGCCTTCCGAGCTTAAAAAGCTGATTCCCGAAAAGGACTATGAAGAACTCCGTGTTAAGGCTTCTGTTGATGCACAGGATTCTGTTAAGCAGAGACTCACCATGGAATCGCTCTTCAACAAGTTCAAGATCAAGCTTTCCGACAAGGAATACGATTCCAAG
>JAFQNZ010000176.1 GCA_017395715.1 Clostridia bacterium
GGTTCGAATCCCCCTGGATGCGCCAAACTGCTCTTAGTGCTTTTTGGTGCGAGAGCAGTCAATATGGTGGGTATAGCTCAGCTGGTTAGAGCGTCAGGTTGTGGCCCTGAAGGTCGAGGGTTCGAATCTCTTTACTCACCCCACAAAAAACAAAAGACACCCAATCGGGTGTCTTTTGTTTTTTGTGCGCTGAACTACACGATTCTGAACCCTTACTTTTGCGCCTTGCGCAAAAGTTTGAGGCTTTGCAATATCGCACTAACGAAATCGCAAGACAATGGTGCAAAGCCGGTGTTCAGAATCTCTTTACGCGAAATATAGTGTACTGCTCCGCGAGATTGCCCTACGGGTTTCGACTCCGCTTCGCTACGCTCAAGATGACACGCGGGAAAGATTTAGAATCTCTTTACTTTTTTTCGTTCGTGTGATATAATGTGATACAGTAAACAAATAGGGGGGAATGTGGATGATTATCAAAATAACGCAAACTGCGTCGAACATCAAGCAGAGATATGACGTTGCGGCTGACAATCTTTATTATTTGGGTCAACTGGGTAGCTTAAACCGCAGACAACCGATTACACTTTCTCGTGAGAATACAGTGACCAAAGCGATCTATTCTCGCTCCAAATGGGTCAATTATATTCCCTTGCGATATCTCTTTGGATTTCCCAATCTTACACGGGGATTTGCCCTTTATCAAAACGATCTTCAGTATGGGAAGTTCATTTTTTCAAAACAGAACTATCTTGGAGGCGTTTATGTGATAGCCTTGGATAGCGGAGAGGTTCTTCATTGTTATTCTCGTTCTGTGGGGGACTTTAACTGTGTTTCCATCTATCAAGGTGACAAACAGATTGCTCTTGTGGAAACGTATCTGACAGTAAGAGACCGTAAATATACACATAAACTGTATTTGCTTGATGCTCACGAAAAATTAGCAGAGACACTCTCCCTTTTCGTTTTGTATTATGCAAACTATACCTTTGTGAAAAGAATGCACATGAGCAAAGGAATTTACAAAGAAAAAGCGTGGAGTTATTCAAAATACAACGACAAATATGATTCCACATGGAGAGAAACTTATTTTCCCAATGAAAACTTTTTCGGAGCGATACAGCCGTAAACAAAAAATCCGCTCGGTGAGCGGATTTTTTGATATCATTTCGTTTTAGCCTTTTCTCTGATCAAAGAGCCAATTGAGAAGTGCGAGCGATCTCGAACCGGGTGACCAAACGTCGTGACCGTAGGTTTTGGTTTCGGTGTATTCGATCAAAGTACCGCCTGCCGCCTTGATGGCTTCTACCATAGCCTGAGTGCCGGCGCAGGGAACGGTGGGGTCGGAGGTGTCGTGGAAGGTGTGGATCGGGACGTTAACAAGGGATGCTGCCTTTGTGGTATCAGCTCCGCCGCAGTAAGGGATGGCAGCAGCAAAACGTTCGGGGTAACGCATGAGAAGATCCCATGTGCCGAAGCCGCCCATCGAAAGACCTGTCACATACTGACGGTTGGTGTTGATGCTGTAGTTTTCAATCACGGAATCAAGAAGTTCAACAGCAGCCTGAAGGGGCTTGGAGATGGGTGTTCTGTCAACGCTGTAGTTACCGTTTGCCCAAGGGGTGTTTACCCACTGAGAACCGGAGGGACACTGCGGGCAGATTACGATTGCCTGATAGAAGGGGCTGTTCTTTTTGCTGAAAAGATTGGGAATGAGATTGTTGAGCTGGTTTGTATTGTCGGTGCCGCGTTCGCCTGCTCCGTGAAGAACGAGAACAACGGGATAGGCATATTCTTCGCTGTAATCTGCGGGAACATAGATGCGGTAGGGAAGATCAAGACCGTTAGAAGCGTCAAAAACCTTGGCCTCGAAAGCAGTTTTGGGATTAAGTATTTTTTCAACGGGCGTTACAACAGGGTCGGGTTTGCCTGTGGAAAGGATAGCGGTTGTGGTTACGGGCACGGTTGTGGTTACAGGCGTGGTTGTTGTCACAACCGGCGCGGTTGTGGTAACTTTTGCAGGCGTGGTAGCCGCAGGTGTGGTTGCTGCAGGTGTTTTTGCTGTTGTGGTAGCGCTTTTGCCGCAGGAAACAGCGGTGAGGATCACACAAAACAGTGCAACGAGAACTATGATGATGGAGAGTTTTTTCATACAATGTCCTTTCTGAAATATGTGTTTTTTACAAACTTTTGCCAAAGACAGTATAACGCTTTTTTTGTATTTTGTCAAGTGTCGAGGGTTGCTTTTGGGTGACAGGGTGAGATTTTATTATGCCAAATCTTTTCTTTTCCGTATGCCTTTACAAGCTAAAAAACTTGTGTTATAATAGACGGGATGTGACGGCTTGACAAACAAAAAATCCGCTTCATGCAAAGCGGATTTTTTTGATTTTCTTTATTTGTCTTTTCTCTGCGAGAAGAGCCATGTGGCAAGACCGGGGGTTTGTACGCCGGGGTTCCATACATTATGACCGTGTCTTGAGGTTTCGGTGTACTCGATCAATGTACCGCCTGCTGCCTTGATGGCTTCTACCATAGCTCGGGTGCCGGCGCAGGGAACGGTGGGGTCGGTAGTATCGTGGAAGGTTTGAATCGGGACGTTAACAAGAGACGCCGCTTTGGAGGGGTCAGCACCACCGCAGTAAGGAATGGCAGCAGCAAAACGGTCGGGATAGCGCATGAGAATATCCCATGTGCCGAAACCGCCCATCGAAAGACCGGTAACATACTGACGGTCGGTATTGATGCTATAGTTGGCAATCACGTGGTCGAGCAGTTCAACAGCTGCGGTCATGGGTTTGGACATCGGAACCTTGTCAACACTGTAGTTGCCGTTTGCCCAAGGGGTATCGACCCACTGCATATTTTCGGGGCACTGCGGAGCGATGATGATGGCGTGATAGAAGGGACTCGTCTTTTTGTTGAAGAAGTAGGGGAATACGTTGTTGAGCTGCTTTTCATTGTCGGTGCCGCGCTCACCTGCACCGTGGAAGAAGAGGACAACGGGATACGCATAGTCTTCACTGTAATCTTCGGGAACGTAGATGCGATAAGGGAGATTGAGCCCGTTGGAGGCTGCAAAGGTTTCTTTTTGGAATGCGGTTTTGTAATTGATGAGCTTGGAAACCGACGCCATATTGGGGTCAGGCTTCTTGGCAGGAGCTGATGTGGTGGTTGCGGGTGCGGGTGTTGTGGTTACGGGAACGGTTGAAGTAACAACTGGCACCGTGGTGGTAACTTTTGCAGGCGTTGTAGCCGCGGGTGTTGTGGCTACAGGTGTTGTAGCCGCGGTTGTTTCGGCTGTTGTGGTAGCGCTTTCGCCGCAGGAAACAGCGGTGAGGATCACACAAAACAGTGCAACGAGAACTACGATGATGGAGAGTTTTTTCATACAATACCCTTTCTGAAATATGTGTTTTTTACAAACTTTTGCCAAAGACAGTATAACGCTTTTTTTGTGTTTTGTCAAGTGGTGCGATTTTCTTTTTTGACACGGGAGGTTTTATATGGCAGAATGCACACTTTGTCCGCGCAGATGCGGGATAGACAGAGAGCAACATATCGGTGTTTGCGGAGCAGATAACCGTATCAAAATTGCAAGAGCGGCGCCGCATTTTTGGGAAGAGCCTTGCATTTCGGGCAAAAACGGCTCGGGGGCTGTCTTTTTTTCGGGTTGTACCTTGCGTTGTGTGTACTGCCAGAATTACGAGATCTCTTCAGGCGGCAAAGGTGACTTTGTAAGTAAAGAGGACTTTGTTTCGATTTTGTTCTCGCTCAAAGAACAGGGTGTACATAACATCAATTTGGTGACGCCTGATCAATATCTTTTGCTCATCGCACCGATCTTAAAAGATATAAAAAAAGAACTTGCGCTCCCGATCGTGATCAACTGCTCGGGCTATGAAAGCCGAGAGATGTTATCCCTTCTTGACGGGATTGCGGATATTTATCTTGTGGATTATAAATATGCCGATGATGCGCTTGCAAGGCGCTTGTCGGGTGTTTCGGATTACGTAAAAACGGTTACCGAGGCGCTTCCTGTGATGTTTTCGCAGGTGGGAAGACCTGTTTTTTCAAAAGACGGAATGCTTCAAAAGGGTATCATTCTCCGTCATCTTGTGCTGCCGGGCGAGCGAAAAAATTCGCTTCTTGTGCTTGATCGTGTCAATGAGATCTTTTCGGCAGATGATTTTCTTCTCAGCTTGATGAGCCAATATACGCCAAACGGCAAAGAGGGCGCGCCGATGAGAACTTTGACTCGCTTTGAATATCAATCGGTTGCCGCACGAGCCGAAGAATACGGCTTCCAAGGTTATTTTCAGGCGTTTTCTTCGCAAAACCAAGCGTTTACACCGCCTTTCGACGGGAAAGGTGTAACAAAATAATTAACAATCGGGTTTTCCTATTGATTTTGTCGGTTGTTTTGTATTATAATATACAATTAGCAAAGAGTGTACATTGACACAGAATACGCCTTTGTACAGATTCTTAATCGGATGAAAGGGTCTCTGCTTGATGCAGGGAAAGGATTTTGAAAATGGAACGAGTCAGCAAACCGAACTATTATCTTGATATAGCCGAAACGGTTGCCAAGCGTGCAACCTGCCTGCGCCGTAAATTCGGTGATATCATCGTTAAAAACGACTCGATCGTGGCAACCGGCTACAACGGTGCGCCCCGCGGCAGAAAGAACTGCACCAATATCGGTGTTTGTACGCGTGAGTCGCTGAACATTCCGAGAGGCGAGCGTTATGAAATGTGCCGCTCGGTTCACGCCGAAGCCAATGCCATCATTTCCGCTTCGCGCGAAGAGATGATCGATGCCACCATGTACATTGCGGGTCTCAACGCCGAAACGGGTGAGCTGGAAAAGAGCATTGACAGCTGCATGATGTGCAAGCGTCTGATTATCAATTCCGGCATTACCACGGTGGTTTTCCGTTTGACTGAGAACGAATATTCGGTGGTACGCGTGAAAGATTGGATCATCAACGACGACAGCCTGAGCGGCAGATTCGGTTATTGATCGGACAAACGAGGTTATCCATGGCAAAGAGTAAACAAAGACCGAAAAAATTCATAGAAGACACCCAACCTGAAAAGGACAAGCTGACCTTGAAATACTGGCTGATTGGCGCTTTTGCCGTGGCGGCAGTGATCGGCTTGGTGTTTGCGATATCTTTCTTTTCTGACAATGTTGTGCCTGCTGTTCCGTTCACCAAAGACGGCAACAGATTGATTCGCGAAAGCGACGGCAGAGTGTATCAGAAGGCGTCGGCAATGTATGAAGTCGAGGCATATACCAAAAAGAGCCAGCCGCGCTATGGCAAGGCGGGCGATATGTCGATCTACAAGGTTGGCTATAAAAACAAATACGACGTCGTTGAGGCAATGTCGGAAGACAATTATCTGACAGACGGCAAGGGTACGCTGTACTACAGCGGCGATGTTTCGCTTCCCAATCTTTCAATATTTGATGCGGATGAAGTGAGTATGGGCACGGTGGTGACCACCGACCGCGGAACCACGATCACCTATCTCAAAACGCTGACCAACAAAAATTCTCCCGATGCCACCGATTTTGTGAACGAATATCTTGACAATGTTCCTTACATTGGACACGGAGATCCGCAGGAGACTTGCCGTTTGAAGCTGACTTCGAGTGTGAAATATCCCTGGCTTTCGATGATCATGCATCTTGTGCGCTGTGACAACAACGGTACCAACGATTTTTATGTTTACACCGATGAAAGCAGCCAGTCGATCAAGGTGTCCTCCCACTGGTTTGGCGATCTTTGGAGCAGTAAGGATACCACACAAGCACCCGGAACAACGGCTGTGCCGTCTCTTCCCGAAACGCCGGTAACCACGGATTGATATGGAAATCTGTATGTACCGCGCGGGGGAGCGAGAGGAAAACGAAGCCCTTTTGGAATCGCTTCTTCTGCTGGAGGAACGCTGTTTTTCCGATCCGTGGAGCAGGGGCATGATGCAAAGCGCCCTTGCCGATCCTTCGGTTTTGTTGTTGACCCTATGTGACGGGGAGATTTTGGCGGGGTATCTGATGCTCCTTACCGTGCCTCCCGACGGTGAGATTTTGAATCTTGCCGTGATGCCCGAATACCGAAGACAGGGTCTTGCCGACAGGCTGTTTGATGCGTGTTTGGCATACTGTCGGGACGTGGGCATTGAAATGCTGTTTCTTGAAGTGCGTGCCTCGAACACACCTGCTGTTTCGCTGTATGAAAAGAGGGGCTTTGTGACGGTGGGCAGACGCAAGAATTATTACCGTTACCCCAAGGAAGACGCGCTTGTGATGCGCCTTCTTTCGGAGTGAGTTGAATAAAAGAAAAGATGAAAAGTTATGTTGATCTTATCCTTTGAATCGTCGTGTGACGAAACCTCGGTGGCGATTGCTTCCTTTCATAACGGAGACAAAAAGGTGCTTGCCAACAAAACGGCAACCCAAATTGCCATCCATGCCTTGTATGGCGGTGTTGTGCCCGAAATTGCGGGACGCGCGCACATCGAGGCGATTTCCGCTCTGACCTACGCCGCCTTTGAAGAAGCGGGTGTTACCGTTTCGGATATTGATGCGGTGGCGGTGACAAGCGAGCCCGGTTTGATCGGGGCTTTGCTTGTGGCTGTGAACTATGCCAAGTCGTTTGCCTTGGCGCATGACTTGCCTTTGATTCCGGTCAACCATATCCGCGCGCATATTGCCGCGGTGTATTATGAATATCCCGATTTGGAAGCCCCCTTTTTTGCCATGGTAGCGTCGGGCGGACATACCTCTTTGATCGATGTCAGATCTCCCACCGAGTTTGTGACAGTGGGCAGAACGCGCGACGATGCGATCGGCGAGGCGTTTGACAAAGTGGCAAGAGTTTTGGGTATGCCGTATCCCGGAGGGGCAGAAATGGACCGTCTTGCCGGGGAGGGCAATCCCA
>JAFQNZ010000177.1 GCA_017395715.1 Clostridia bacterium
CATGCCCGAAATCAGACCCGAGATCGAAATGGCGTCCGATACGATGTTGACAGGCGGAAGGTCGATGATGATATAATCATAGATCTCTTTTAACTTGTCAAGAAGTCGTTGCATTCTTCTTGAACCGAGAAGCTCCGAAGGATTCGGCGGGATCTCGCCCGAAGGAAGAATATGCCAATTGTCAAGAAGATAGGGCTTAATATCGGTAATTTCCATGCCCTGACCGCGCAAAAGATCCGAAAGACCGGGAACTCTGTCGATATCCAGCTTTTTGGCAATCGAGGGAATTCTCATATCGGCGTCGATCAAAAGCACCTTTCTGCCTTTTTCGGCAAATACATAGGAAAGGTTGACCGACGTGGTGCTTTTGCCCTCGCTTCGCATTGAACTTGTTACACCGATCACAGGACACTTTTCATCGGGCGGCAAGGTGAAATCCAAGTTGGCACGAATCAGCTTGTACTGTTCGGTTGCCGTAAACTCCAAATTTTTGTGAAGTGTCTTTTGGTTGTCATGTTCGCCGGACAAAAAGTTCTTATTTTTAGCGGATTTTTTTCCGAACAATCCCATAATCACTTACCCTCCTTCTTGGTTTGGGTATCTTGACTCTTTTGCGTATAATAACCGCCGTATGACTTATTACCCGTATGCACAAGGTTCGGAACCTTACCGAGGATCGGATAGTCATAGGTCTTCAAAACATAATCACTGTCGTGAATGGTATCATCCATCATAGCATTCACAACCAAAATGATCGTCATCAGCAAAACACCGAGAATCATGCCGACAACGGTGTACAAGGTAATGCTGGGACCCACCTTTTCCAGCTCAGGAACCGCCGTATCAACAATCTCAACCGTAGCACCGGAAATGATCTTGGAAATACGAGCAGGAAGAACCTCTGCGATGGTATTGGCGATCTTGCTCGCTTCATAAGGATCGTGTGTGGTCACGGTCACACGCATGACTTCGGTATCCGCCAAGGGCGCATACTCAATGGTCTCAGACAGCTTCTTCCAAGTATAGTCAACGTCCGCTTCCTCGATCACACGCTCGAGTGTTCCGCGGCTTTTCAGAATCTCACCGTATGTGCGAACCAAGCTCTGTGCCGCTGTCAATTCGGACGAACTGATGCTGTTATCGTTGTTACCTATCGAAACAGACCTATTGTTAACATAAAGCTTGATCGAAGAGGAATAGGTAGGCTTGATCAAAAAGGCAGACACAGTAAAACCAAGAGCCGCCACCAATAAGCCGCATAAGCCGATCAGCCACGCGCGTCGCCACAAAGACTTCACGATGTGTAACAGATCAATTGAATAATAATCTCTGCTATTCTTTTCCTGTTTTTCCATTTGGTATGTCACTCCTTCAAACAACGTATCGTCAGACTGATATGTGAGAAAGTGTCAAGGTCATATCGATCAACGATGCACACATCCCCATTTTCGTTTTATTATAGCATACATTCGTGTCATTCGCAATAGAAAGATTGAATTATTTATAAAATGAATTGATTTTATTCATATCTCCGAAACACTTTTAAGCTTTTGCTTTGAGATACAAAAGATGCGCGCTGTCAGCTTCCCCCGTAAGATCGATCACAATACCCTCTTTCAGCAAATGTCCGCTGTAGGTCTTGCCCGTGCGAAGGTCAGTATAAACAGCATCGGGATTCGCCGCCTTAATTTTCAGGCGCTTGGTACTGCCTTTTTGGCAATCCTTCTTTTCAATCACGGTGAGAAGGATCTCATCCTCTTTCGCATAATAATACGCCGAATAGTCATACTTTTCCGGCGAAGCAAGGCTGTAATAATCGCCAAGACGGATCGCGTGTTCAAAGCTCTTGTATTCACGAATCTGTTCCGACATGATCGATTTGATCTCATCACCCATGTTCAGAATATTCAGTTCATACCCCAGCATACCGCCCACAGCCACCTTGTAGCGATAATCAAGCGAGGCGAGATTGTCGCGGGGATTCGAAACATGGCAAGACATCGTTGCCGCAGGGTACGCGACAAGAGCTGATGCTTGTATTCTCGTGCGGTCGCAGGGATTCGTGTTATCGCTCGTCCATATTTGAATACCGTATTGCATCATGCCAAGATCATACCGTCCGCCGCCACCCGAGCAGGTCTCGATCACAGCGTTCGGAAAACGGATGGCAAACCATTCAAGAAGGCGGTAAACACCCTGCATATAGCGAAAGAAGATCTCACCCTGTTTGTTACTCGCAAGATAACATGAACCCACGTTGGAAAGATGTCGGTTCATATCCCATTTGAAATAGTCGATCGGCAGATCGCCAAAGGTTTCTTCGAATTGCTTCATCAGATAGTCAAGCACTTCTGGGTTTGACATATCGAGTACCAACTGATTGCGTGACAGAAGCGGCTCTCTGCCACGCACACGAAGCGCCCAATCGGGATGGTGTCTGTAAAGATCGGAATCGGGATTCACCATTTCGGGTTCGATCCAGATACCGAACTTAACACCCTCCGCTTTGATCCGATTCACAAAAGAGGCAAGACCCGCGGGAAATTTCGCGCGGTTTTCAAACCAGTCACCAAGACCCGCGCGGTCATTGTTTCGCGCGCCAAACCAACCGTCGTCCATCACGAGCATATCGAAACCGACCGCTTTTGCCTCTTTGGCAAATGCCACAAGCTTTTCTTCATCGATGTTGAAGTAGCAAGCCTCCCAGGTATTGAGAACCACGGGATGCGGTGCAAGAGCCGATGCAGGCATGATGTGATCTCGCACAAACCGGTGAAGATTGCGCGTCATTTTGCCAAATCCGGACGCCGAATAGGTCATGATCGCCTCGGGAGATGAGAAAGTCTCACCCGCACCAAGCGTGTAGGAGAAGCATTCGCTGCCAAGACCGACCTGCACTCTCGTTCTGTTCAGCTGATCCACGTCCACTTCGTCAAGAAAAGAGCCGGAATACACAAAATTAAAGCCGTAAACCTCGCCTCTTTCCTCATTTGCCTTGTGATCGCAAAGCGCAAGAAAGGGGTTGTATTGGTGAGAGGATGCGCCGCGGTTGGAATAGACCGACTGTGTTCCGTGATGCAGCGGATGTCTCTGCAAACGCAGCTCTTGGTTGTATGTTCCGTAAAAGGATACCATATCAAAATCCGAACGGCAGAGATCCAGCGTCAGGGGCATACACTTTTCAATTGTCACGCTGTCCTTGCCGCCGTTTTCCAAAATCATATAGCGGCTGATCACGTCAAGATCGGCAAACACGGTGTAATAGAGCTTGAGACGGCAACCGCTTACCTCGTCAAGAAGTGTGATCTCAAGGGTTTGCGTGTCACCGTCTGCACGCGCTGCGGGAAGTGAGTCAAGCGCCACTCTGCCCTTGAAAATACGGTAGGACTGATAAACAAAATCACACACACCCGTTCCATCGGCAGAAAGACGCAGCGAATTCGGTCTAAAATCGCCCGAGCCGTAGAACGAAACTTCAAGCGGAAAAGAATCAGGCGAGCTTCTCGGATGTTGACCCGCAAGATAGGGCGCAAACGAGATCGTGTGAAAATGCGGATCGGGAATCTTGCTCGTCTTTTTTCCGTAATAGGTGTGATATAAGTAGTGATCATACGCCACGTCAAAGGCGTATGTCGTGTGTTGGGTATTGATGATAAAGCGTTTTTTATCTTTGATATATCGAATTGACATTTGATTCTCTCCCTTGCATGATATAAAGAAAGTGACGTATTACTTCAGATATCCCATTTCCTCGCGGCGCTCTTGCTCTTGTTTCTCACGCTCTTCTTGCAGCTGTTTTTCCTTTTTCTGTTTGAGGCGGTTTGAAAAATCCCGCACCTCCAAAGAAACAAACCAGGTCTGCGGAATCAAAAACACAAGAATCGGAAAAAACATAGCACCTAACGTCGAAGTCAGAAAAATACAAGGAATATACAGCGGCATGACCGCAAAGTAGAGTATCAGCATTCGATTAAACTTTTGGCGGTATTCTTCCGTGCAGGTATAGTCTTTGTTTGATTCGAAAAGATAAAAGATCCAGTGTCTGATAAAGAAAATATTCAGTCGCAAATAGTTCCCTTTGTAGCGGAAGAACCACGCGGCAAATCCATACAGCAGGTGAAACGAACAAAGTGCTATTGCAGGAATTGAGTATTTGCTGATTTGAACTCTGTTCGCATAGATTAAAACCGGAGATACACCAATCAAAATCAAAGCCACAAGAATAACCGCTAACACAGATTTTTTCATGAAATCCCACCTTTCTGTCCTTTTGTTCGTCAATATCCCTTTTTCTCCAAAATGTGTCTAATCACCGTTCCGATGGTGTCAGCCATTCGCACAGATCCCGTATCGTTGGGATGAATGCTGTCAACTGTCATTTCATACTGATGGGGCGCCACGTTAAAGCTCAGCCCGTCGATAAAGTACACGTTTTTGTCGCCTGCCGCGCGCGCCTTCAGGTAAGACGCCATGATCACGTCGCGGCGCTTCAGGATCACCTCCTGATCGGCATACTGCGTCCAGTAGTCGGGACGGGTGATCATAATATACGGCACGTCGGGATGCTTTGCTCGAATCGCCTCATACAGCGGATAATGCGTCTTTTCAAGATGCTCTACGTCAGGCGCGTTGTGGTCGTAATCGCAAACGAAAACACTCATGGGAAGGGTCGCCATCCACTCGCAAAGAACAGGCTCCGCCTTTGCTTGACCCGAAAAACCGAGATTGGTAAAATCAAGATTCATCTCTCTTGAAATGATCGACGAATAGGAGAATCCCGGACGCGATGCCGCCGTGCCGTGAACGATTGAAGAGCCGTAGTAAACGATCGGCTCAATATCGCGGTAGGGCTTGGGTGCACCCAAAGCCGCACCCGGCTTCAGACCGATCTCCAAAGTCTCAACGACCGAATGAAGCGGGAAATTGACCGTAAAGGTACGCATCGTGTTGCCATGTGTCTTGAGAAGCTGCTCATAAGAATCTTCCATTTCATAAGGCATACGGAATTCCTTCAAGAAACGGCTACCAAACTCACCGTCCACATACAGATCAAAGCCGGCAGTGCCTGTCAACGTCATGCGGGGAGAGCGCCCAACAGCCAAAAACTTCGCACGAATGGCAATATAGGGCGAATCGGTTGCAAAGCGCACACGTCCACCTGCCGACTCACGGGCGAGCTTATCCACTCCCTCGGAAGCTGCCTCAGCAACGTCGGCAGGCACGCGGCGGTAATAGGGCGTATTGAGCGGATCATAAAAGCCATGCAGCGCAAACGGCGCTTTTTTGATATCGTACCAAACCACTTCGGTGTTACCGATCATACTCTGATCGATTATGTTTTTATCTACACTCATATAGTTTTCCATAATATATCCCCCTCTAGTCTATGGTTCGATTATAGCATGCAATGCGTGTCATGTCAAGAAATGGAAAAGACCATCAAACGATGGTCTTTGATTCAATCTACCCTTCGTACCAGAGAGATCAACAACTGGCCTATCATAAAAGATATCGATTGTATCACCAACCGAATAATCAGCGCCTCTTCCTGTCGTTACAGCTTCAAAATGCGTTTGGCGTTTTTCGAAAAAATCATTTCTTTTTCTTCATCGGAAATCAACTCATCGAGCAAAACGCCGCCAATATACATAGCCGGATTGCAGGTCGGATAGTCCGAGCCGAACAAGAACCGTTCCGCGCCAAATTCATCAATGGCATGACGGAGCATGCCGTGGCGAAAAATTCCGTAGCCGGATAAATCCAAATAATAGTTATCGCTCATCTTCATGCGCGCCATGTGTCGCATAAAAGCGTTATATTCGCCCGGATGCGCCGCCACAAAGGTAACACCCGGATGCGCTTGTACCATTTTGTCCATCTCATCCTCACCCATCGAGTGAAAGCTGACGACCATACCGTATCGTTCCGCTTCATCCAGAATTTTGGAAAAGCCTTCACAGGAATAGTCGCTCCAACCGTGAAAGTAAGGGCACAGCTCCCCAATCAGATTCACGCCGAGCGTATGCATACGATGGATTTCCGCAATCGATTCCTCCACGTAAGCGGGATGAACGTGAAAGCCCGGAATATAAAACCCGTCATAAGCATCGCGCAGCTTCAGTGCGATCTCGTTTTCGTCAAGAATCCGCTCCCAAACGCTTGCATAGTCGCCATGATGATCGTATGTGGTAAGAACCGATCCGCAAACGTGGGATACGCCTAAGTTGTCAAAAATTCTCTTTGTCCCGTCCGCACTCATGTTGCAATACGGAATGTGTGAACAAATGTTGTTCTTTTCCTCCAAAAACGGATGAATGTGAAAATCGATAATTTCAAAATCTTTGTATTGCATAAAACCTCCGATTGGCTGTGTTCTTAAAAAGCAAACACTAACTCTTTACTGTATATAGTTATTTATATCAACTAAATTCATACTATCTGACATATTGATTAGGTCTCTCAAGATCGGTATATGACCGGCGCCATACAGTACAACCACCCTATCATGTTCTTTTGCAATACTCTGCAAATTTGAAAAAATACATAGATTTCTAAAATACCATTCAGAAAGACACTTGGACACAAAATAGTCACCATTGCGATTTTGGGAATTGATATCGAGATACATATTGGCATCCTGTGTAACATACTGTCTGCTATTAATAAACCTGCATTTCTCCACAATATCGTTAATTTCGTCGACCTTTTGCAAATAGTTTAGTCTGGGCAAAATTAACTGCATATTTTCCGGATTAACCATATCAGCGTTCAAAGGAAAAACCTTATCAATCGGATACAACACATCTAATCCCGAATGAACAGCAATACGAGCGCCTAAAGAAAATTGCTCTCGCAAAAACTCTTTTTTCCAATTCCCATCTAACAAAGAGATTGTTTCACCGTATTTTTCTTTATCCAATTCCACAGCAACAGCTGTTGGAGAAAATTTTGATACAGCAAGTGATAGATCATCAAGCTGTCTTTGTATTTCATCTGACGAAAAGTCAATTTTTTCTTCCCAAAAATGAAAAATTCCAAAAAGTAAAATGTCAGTCATATTCCCACCGTCTTTCTTGTTTTTATTATAACAACAATGATACAAACTGTCAAGAAGAAAGAAAAAGCCACACAATGTGTGACTTTTCTTTTTGAGTTTCCCCAACAGAATTGAACCTTATAAAAGGTTCTTTAAGTTTTGTATCCTTTAGGCATTGTTGCTTTTACTGTCTTGACAACGAACCCCCTTAATCCATTTAAAAGCATTTGCGTCGAAAGATTTTGGCTATCAATAGCCACAAGCGCTTCTCTGAAAGCGAATGATGGTAGATCAATACCGCCGGTGTGCCACATGCAAATCAAACGTTCAATTTTTGCCTCACCATTTTTCTTTTTCTCAAGTAAAAACTTCATCGCCCCCTCCGCGTCAATAACGGAATCGAAATTCTGAAACGAAAAAGAGTCAACCGTGCCATTGCTGCTCAGCATCACCACAACATTACCGTCCGAAAGTGCCTCCGCCTCTTTGTCTGCCCTATTCAGAAGCATTTCCCAGCGCGCATCAACCATATCATTTCCAATTTCATTCACCCAGATTCCGCCTTTCAGTTGCGGAAGAAATTGATCCAACGCTTCCCTATACGCCACAAACCGTTTATCCTCGCGAATTTGATCAAACAGCGGGTTTTCATCATATGTGTTCAGATTGAACGCGCATTTTTCAAGCTTACCCCACGAATCGATTACGATTTGTACCGTATTCAATACAGAAACAGACCCGTGAAGCACACTGCCGTTTGGCAAATGATACAGTATCAAAAGATGTTCGGCAACCGATGAGAACATGGCAAGACTTTCTTCAACACACCCGCTGATCAGA